>JAHEHB010000500.1 GCA_024644775.1 Deltaproteobacteria bacterium | reverse complement strand
CTCCACCAACAGCTTTTATCCCAGAACCGGTTGTTGATGCTCTGGCCAAAGGCCGTCAACTCCGCATCCTTTATCTGGCCGAAAGCGGCGAAACGAACCGCATTATCACGCCGCTTTATCCCAGTGAACATCGGGGTGTCGGGTATCTCGTCGCCGACTGCCACCTACGTAATGACCGGCGCACATTCAGGTTGGATCGGATATTCAGCGCGGAACTGGTATGAAACGAAAAACGTGAAACGTGATGAGTTTTCAGTTCACGTTTCACGAATATTTGTGGTGGTCCGAGTTTTTAATTCACTTTTCCCCGTTTCATCACGTGTGAGGCTAGAATTGTACCATCTTCCTCACCCCGAGTACCAAAGACGGCTACCTTATCCCCGGTAGAAAAATCGCCTAAAGTGGCTTCATTGTCCTGACCGATTCGAAAGATAGTCGCCTCATCAGTAATAACGGTCATTAAATCTCCACGAAGTGTCGTCATCTCAATTTCGTCCCCGCTGATCTGGTTGATTTCGCCAGCTAAGGGGCGGCCGCGCGGACGATCTTCTGGAACGGAGGCCACAATTCGCGCTGTCAGCGTATCTTCTGCGCCCGGTTGACCAAAGACAAGAACCTCCGAACCTACAGAAAAATCATCCAAGCTAGGCTCTTCGATATTAGGCAAGCGATAGTGCGTGAAATCTGTTACCAGAATTGTTAACTCATTGCCGCGCAGAGTCGTCATCACGAAGCCATCCTCTTCGAAAGCCTCAATTGTCCCGGCCACGCCACGTCTTGGGGGATGTGGATGCTGAGATATCAAGGTGTGTGCTTCCAGGATTAAGCCATCTTCGCTGGCAGTACCGAAGGCAACTATGGCAAGACCCTCGCGCAGCATATCCTGACCTGCCGGATCGCCAGCCCAGGTAAATTCCTCGCCCCTCATGGCCACGATGGTGTCCGGATTGACGTTAACGGTGATTGCTTGTTGATCACGGCCGTTCAGCAGCAATCCATCCTCATCAATCATGGCGATCCGACCCAGCACCAGATCACCTTCCGGTTGCAGCAGAACGAGGGTTGCCAGCAGGCTGTCATCCGCCTGCCGATGGCCACGGGCGATAATGATGTCGCCGACGCTGAATTCATCCAGACTGGCGCTGGTCTGACCGATGATGCGGAAGTGGGTCTCCTCATCGATCACAATTTGGATACTTTGATTGCCGACTTCGATGGTGAGGACCTCGTCGTTGATACCACTGATTTCGCCGCGCAACCCACGACGCCCACGTAACGGCCGTGTTTCATCTTGCGCCGCCGCCGTATCGATCAAGCCAAAACCCATGGTCAGGGTGAGAATAATCATAAACCCATATTTCAAAATCTTTAACATGATGTTACCTCCAAAGGATTGGACGAATTGAGAGGTGCGGATTATGCATTTTTGCCCAGTCAGTTCGCCCGATTAAGATTGTTGGCTCTAGGATGGCACTAGCTTGTTTAAGGATTATTTGCCAACTGTAAATTCTTTGTAAAACAGCGGGGGCTGCCCTGAATCGGTTTGGATGCTACTATAAAATTTGATTTGACAGTTCTGGTCGGAATCGGTTAGAATGACCTGCGGCATCATTTTTGATGTCGCAAAATCTTGAAAGGAGACGCCAATGCAGATGCAGACAATCATCAACATCTTCCAGAACCGTGTTCCCGCTGGCAGTGGTGAAGGATTGTTGCCTGTGCGCGGCATGTATTGGTGTTTGAACGACACGAAAGGATTGTGTGGAGAAATAAGAACCTAATTCCACCCCCAACTCGGTCTCTCAACCCCGTATGTCGCAATGGCATACGGGGTTTTTTGTTGTTAGCTGGTCAGCACGTCAGCATTTCAGCAGTTCAGCATCTTAGCTGACTGGCAGACAAGCTGAAATGCTGAATCGCTCGGGGAATAATCATGAACAACTTAATTCGACTGCTCAGTTTCTTAAAACCATATCGCGCTCGTTTTACCGTTTCAGCGGTTTTGGCCACGTTATCCATCGGCGCTGATTTGCTGATCCCGATGATTTTTGGCTGGACGATCAGCCGGGGTTTGAAATCGGGCGAATTGCGGCAAGTAGTGATTTATGCTGGCTTGCTGGTACTAGCCCAGGCAGCGCGTTCGGTCGTAAACTATTTTCAATGGACGGTGCAGCATCAGGTGGGACAGAACGTGGTGCGCGACCTACGCAATCAGATTTACACCCGCTTACAAGCCCTCCCTACCAGTTTTTACCGCGATATGCCCACCGGGCAGATCATGTCGCGGGTGACGAGCGATGTGGAGGCAGTGCAGGAGTACCTGGGCTGGGGTTTTCTCATTCAGGGGATGGCGGCGCTGGCGTTTACGGGCACGAGCATCATCTTGTTTATGCTGGATTGGCAGTTGACGCTGGTCTTGTATTTGCCGCTGGTCGTGCTGGTTTTCATCGTCTACAACTTTGACAAGCGCATCGGGCCGTCATGGGAGGCGGTGCGGGAACAGATGGGCAAGTTAACGGCCGTTCTCCAGGAAAACATCTCCGGTATTCGCGTGGTGAAAGCATTTGCCCAAGAAAAGTTGGAGTACGGCCGTTTCCGCGAACAAAACGCCATCAACCGGGCCAAAAACCTGGACCGGCAGCGGCTGGAAGCCAACTCCTTCCCGGCGATGGACTTGATGGTCGGCCTGAGTTTTGCCCTGCTGGCCTGGTTCGGCGCGCAGCGGGTGATGAACGGGCAAGGTGATTTGGGGCAGTTTTTCGCTTACCAATGGTATCTGTGGGGCATCATCTGGCCGGTGCGCTTCATGGGCTGGCTGATCAGCATGATGCGACAAGCACTGGCCGCCGCGCCGCGCTTGTTCCAGATTCTGGACGCCCCGCTGACGATCAGCGACAAGCCCGATGCCATCGAACTGGATGCAGTGTGCGGCGAGATTGAGTTCCGCGACGTCCACTTTGCTTTCGACGACGAGCCGGATCGAATGGTGATGGAAGGGCTGCACTTGCACGTCGCGCCGGGCGAAATCGTAGCCGTCATGGGCAGTACGGGCAGCGGCAAATCGTCATTGGTCAACCTGGTCGGCCGTTTCCAGGAAGTGACAGAAGGTGAGATTTTGGTTGACGGGCATGATGTACGCAACCTGACTCTGGACAGCCTACGCCGCCACATCGGCATTGTGCCGCAAGAAGCATTCTTGTTCTCGGCCACTGTGGGTGAGAACATCGCTTACGGCAATCCGAATGCAACCTCGGACGAAATCATCGCTGCTGCCAAGTTGGCTCAGGCCCACGGGTTCATCCTGGAAATGCCCAAGGGATACGACACCCAAATCGGCGAGCGCGGTGTGCGGCTGTCCGGTGGGCAGAAGCAGCGGCTATCGCTGGCCCGCGCTATCCTGGTCGATCCGGCTATTTTGATTCTGGATGAAGCCACCAGCGCGGTAGACACGCGCACCGAGCATGAAATTCAGCGGGCGCTGGAGCAGGTGATGCAAGGCCGGACCAGCATCATCATCGCCCAGCGGTTGAGTACGATCAAACACGCCGACCGCATCATCGTCCTGAAGGACGGTGTGGTGGCCGAGGAAGGCACGCACGATGAACTGTTGGCATTGGGCGGCGAGTACGCCCACATCTATGATTTACAGTACCGTGAAAGTGACGAACTGGCACAAGAAATTACGCAATATCTGGAACAAACGAGGGTGAACGGAGGCGATTATGCGGCACGGCCGCTGGCAATTTAACATGGTAGGGGC
>JAHEHB010000499.1 GCA_024644775.1 Deltaproteobacteria bacterium | reverse complement strand
AATTTGTGTCTTGTCATCTTTGGCAAAACCCGAATCAAGGATGTAGACGCCGCCTTCAAGACCTGTTAAAAGGCCTTTTATGCCATGGGACACGGAACCCACCATCAGCCCTAAAGATGCTAAATTGTCCTGAAGTTCGTCGATCTGAGAGGTGTCTGTGGACATAACCATCACATGAGTAATGTCGCCGCCTTCATTTCTTATGGGGGATGTCCATGTCAGAACATTAATGGGTTGATCGGAAAGATCCGTCAAAGTCATTTGCGACTGATAGGACTTGCCGTCAAAAAATGTTTTTTGTACCGTACAGCCTTGGCAGGGTTCTTTCTGTTGTCTTAATACTTCGTAACAATATTCTCCGGGGTTTTCTCCAAAGATTTCCTTAAACATTTTGTTAACCGACGTAAGCTTCCACTCCTTGTTTACCAGATAAATATAGCAGGGCAGATGGTCGAACAGATTTTCAAATCTTTCGGCGTCGGTGGCATCTTCTTTGAGTATCCTTACTTTTTCAATTTTGGCATCCGCTTTTTCAAGCAGATGAATCTTTTCGTATAAATGAGTTTCGAGGGCTTCCGTATAGTCCGTTAGTTTGCCTTTGATGAGTATTTTTTCCTTGGCACGATTGATGGCGGTTTGTAATGCCGTTACATTGATCGGTTTGGTAATAAAATCGGTGGCATCATCCCGTAAGCTTTGTATAGCCAGGTTCATATCGCCATGGCCGGTGATCATGATGACCTCCGCATCCGGGTCCTCTCGTTTGATGATTTCGAGTAATTCAATTCCGTCCATACCCGGCATTTTTATATCGGTGATGACAATCGGTGGCCGCTTCTCTCTGAAAATTTCAAGTGCTTTTTCACCATTTTCAGCGGTATAGACCGTAAATCCCATATCGGTTAGAGGAATCCATAGAATATCGCGAATATCCTCTTCGTCATCAACGAGTAATAGTGTTTTTTCCGCCATGTTTATCCACTTTCGGAAATGTTATGATAAAGCAAGCCCCACCGTCTGGATTGGGTGCGACCTTAATGTCACCCTTGCAGTCTTTCACAAACCCATAACTGATGGAAAGCCCCAGTCCCGTACCTTTTCCTACTTCCTTGGTGGTAAAAAAAGGCTCAAATATCTTGTCCGTAAGACCGGCGGTGACCCCGGTACCTGTATCACAAACCTCCATCACCACACGATTTTTTTCTTCCCTGGTTTTTAGCGTAATCTTTCTCTCGCCCTGGGATTGTTCTTTTCCGTCCCATTTTTCTTCGATGGCGTCCCTTGCATTTACGACCAGGTTGATAATGACCTGTTCCAGCCGTCCCCAGTCCCCTCGTATTTTGGGAAGATTTTCCTGAATATCCCAAATTACATCGATATTTCTGATTTTTAGCTGTTGATTAAAGATTTCCGAAGCACTTCTCAGTACGTCGTTGACTTGAATCGGCTCGAGCGTCAGGTCTGATTTTCGAGCAAGCTGGCGCATGTGCTGTATGATTTTTGTGGCCCGGTCGGCATTGGAGTCTATTTTCGAAATGATGCTGATAATCGTATCATCCTTAATTTTTTCATCGTTTTGAAATTTTTTCACACAGAAACTGCTTCCGGTTTTTATCACCGAAAGCGGCTGATTTAGCTCGTGTGCCACACCTGTCGCCATTTCTCCAAGGGTTGCCAGCTTGCTGGCCTGTATCAATTGCTGTTCCGTCTCAAGCCTCTGGGTGATGTCTCTGGTGGTGACCAGCAGCGCATTCCGGCCCAAGTATTCGGACATTGCAATACTGATATTTACCACAATGTTTTTACTATCCTTTCCGATTTGTGCAACTTGATTGATAACGGAAGTTGTGTTCAATTGCGTTGCGATGTCGTCTCTTTCCTGCTCTTTGAAAAAATTCAAAAACGACGTATACTCAAGTTCTTCTTTTGCGTACCCATAAAGAGAGTTCACGCTGTCGTTGCAGTCAAGAATCTCGAATGTTTTACAATCGAGAACAAACACGGGATTGGGGATGTTATTGAAAATAACTTGATATTTCTTTTCTGATTCTACCAGTTGTTCTTCCAATTGTTTTTTATGCGTAATATCCAGGCTCATCTCCATGGCGGCAACGATTTCACCGGAATCGTTTCTGATGGGAGATGTTTTCAGGATCCAATGTGTCGCTGCACCATCTTTATCCACGCCCGTCTCTTCGCTGTAGTGCGACAGTCCATCCTCAAAGGTTTTTTCAACCGGACAATCATCACATTTTTCATCTCTTCCTTTATAAGCTCGATAGCAGTAATCGCCGGGTTTCGGGGCAAAGCTGTCAAAAAACTCTTGATTATATCTCAATAACTTATAATCTCTGTCTTGTACCGTTATCAAGCATGGCACCCGTTCAAAAAGGGTTTGGTATTCATCCCGTTGTTTGTTGAGAGCGACCTGCTTCTCCGTAAGCTCTCTTCGCATCTGATAGATGGTGGCGGATAGCTTCCCTACTTCGTGGGTGGTATCAAAAGCCGTTCTTTTAAAGTCTTCTCCGTTTTCCGCATGTTGGATATCATTGATTAATCGATGAATCGGCTTTTTGACAAATGCCAATACCAGCCAAAACATTAAAACAACACCAATAATGAAGGTAGATACGGCTAAAACAAAAGGAATTTTAAGATTGGGAGAAGCAAAATTCTCAAAAATCAACGCTTTTTGCAACTGAATGGTACCGATCATCCAAACCAAAGCGGAGAACAACAACACCATGCTAAGTGCGAAGATAAGCTTGTAAACGAGGCTGTGGCGATAATATTTAAGCGTTGAAATGTTCATACGAATTTATCCGGAGCACCTATCAGATCTTTTTTCGAAACGAATCGGTTACGGCGAGATTTAAATCAAGCCGAACGTCTTTTTCCGAAAGCCCTAACGCCATCCCGAGCAGCTGGGGAAGATAAAGGATGGAGATCTCCAGATCCTCTTTATATTTTCGTGAAATTTTTTTCTGGTATGCTTCCAAATTCATCTGACACATGGGGCATACCGTGACAATGGCATCCGCCCCTTTTGCCTCCTTCAGAATCGCCGCAACCAGCTCAAGACCCACATCCGGTTTTGTGGTCATGTGGGAAGCGCCGCAGCATTTACCTCCCATATCCCAAGAATGAACGGATGCGCCCACAGCATGAAGTATCGGCTCCATGGATCGAGGGGCTTCAGGATCGTCAAACACAGGATACGGCCTGAGACACTGGCAACCGTAATAAGGGGCGATGGACATGCCATCGAGTGATTTTTTCAAATGATTGCGCAACGTTTCCGGACCAATATCCCGGACGACAATATCGAGCAAATGTCTGACTCGAATATTTCCGCGAAACCGGAGCCCTTCTACATCGAGTACTTGATTGATTTTTTGAAGAAGCGCTGTATCTTTCCGAGTCGTTTCCTCAACTCTTTTAAGATTTAAGTAACAGGCACTGCAGGGAACTAAGATGTCCAAGTTACCATTTTTGTTTTCAGTGTTTGCCTTTTCGGCAATGGCAAGATTCATAGCCGGCAGCGCCAGACCCAACAGATGATTCGTGGGTTCCGCCGCGGTGGCGCCGCAGCAAACCCAGTCTTCGATTTCGACTAAGTCCGCTCCGACCCCTGCCATAAACACTTGGGTGGAAAGATTGTATTCACGTGCCGTCCCCTCTAAAGAACAACCCGGGTAATAAAAGTATTTCATGACGCGGCCTCCAGCTCTTCTGCTTTTTTAAAGACGGCGTTGAGTGCACCGC
>JAHEHB010000498.1 GCA_024644775.1 Deltaproteobacteria bacterium | reverse complement strand
ACAAGGACGATTGCATATATGGCGACGGTGTGAATGTTGCCGCAAGGATAGAGAGTCTCGCTGACCCGGGCGGAATATGTATTTCCCGTGGTGTTTTTGACCAGGTAAAACGAAAAGTCCGAAATGGGTTTGAATATCTTGGTGAGCATACAGTTAAAAATATACCTGAACCGGTAAGAATTTATCGGATCCTGTTAGCTTCAGAATTTGAAGGTAAGGTGATAGGGGAGCCCATCGCTAAACAGACGAAAACTCAAAAACCATATGCCATTGCTATTGCCCTGCTTTTGATTTGTAGTGCAGCAATGTTGTGGATGTTTTATCCGAGAGCCCCTGATATTGAACCTGCATCAAAAGTAGCCATGGAGTTTCCACTTCCTGACAAACCATCCATCGCAGTCCTACCATTTGACAATATGAGCGGTGATCCTGAACAGGAATATTTTTGTGATGGTTTAACCGAAGAAATTATAACAGCTCTTTCCAAAGTTCCCAAGGTGTTCGTAATAGCACGAAACTCTGTTTTCACTTACAAAGGCAAACCGGTAAAGGTTAAGCAAGTTGCTGAAGAATTGGGCATTCGTTATGTGCTCGAAGGCAGTGTTAGGAAAGGTGGAGACAAACTGCGTATAACGGCACAATTGATTGATGCTTTAACAGGGCATCATTTATGGGCTGAACGCTATGACAGAGACTTGGAGGACATATTTTCAGTTCAAGATGAACTGACCAAAAAGATCATCACAGCAATGCAAGTGGAGCTAACAGAGGGTGAGCAAGCGCGGATAGACTCTGGAGGTACTCACAATCTTCAAGCTTATTTAAAATATCTAGAGGCGAGAGAAAATATTAACAAACTAAACATAGAAGGAAACGCTCTGGGAAGGAAGTTAGTAGAAGAGGCAATAGACCTAGATCCTGAATATGCAATGGCTTATAGGGTCTTAGCCGCAACTCATCGAATGGAAGTGCTTTATGGTATAAGCAAATCACCAAAAGAGTCCTTTGGCACATGCATAAAGCTGCTAAAGAAGGCAATCGAGTTGGATGAAACATATGCTGAAGCGTACGGAGCTTTGGGATTCACACTTTCATTAATGGGGCAGCACGAAAAAGCCATTGCCACTGTAGAGAAGGCAATTCAGCTTGACCCCAATTCAGCTACTACATATGCGATGCTCGGTCATACCTTCAGACTTGCTGATAGACCCAAGGAAGCAATCCAAGCGTATACAAAAGCCATACGTCACAATCCTATACCACCGACTTTTTATAAATTTGGATTAGGATTTTCCTATTGTTTAGATGGACAATATGAACAAGGAATTGAATGGTGTGAAAAAGCAGTTCAGCAGAATCCTGACGATTTTTTTGCCCGCATCTTTTTGACTGCGGCATATAGTATGGCTGGACAGGATGAAAAAGCTCGCTCTGAGGGGAAAGAAGTAATTAGAATCAATCCAAACTATTCTCTCGCCAAGGCTGAAAAAAGAGCAAAGTACAAATTTAAAGATAAGTTGTTTGCAGCTTTACGAAAAGCGGGACTACCAGAAAATCCACCTCTCCAGCTACCTGACAAACCATCCATTGCGGTATTGCCTTTTGATAACCTAACCGGTGACCCTGAACAGAACTATTTCAGCGATGGTTTCACCGAACATATCATCACATCACTGTCAAATATCCCATACATTCTTGTTATTGCAAGGCAATCCAGTTTTGCCTTTAGAGATAAACAAATGACTGTTCAACAAATAGCCAAAGAGCTTGGAGTTAAATACATCCTTGAGGGAAGCATTCAACGGTCGAATGATCGGATACGCATCACCGCACAACTGATAGATTCAACTTCAGGTCACCATATATGGGCTGAAAATTATGACCGAAAGATCAAAGAAATTTTTTCACTGCAAGATGAAATTGCCATGAAAATCATGGCTGAACTACAAGTAAAAATCGCATATGAAAGTCATGGTCGGTATGCCACAATGAAAACGGCAAATCTTAAAGCCTATGAGAAAATAATAAAGGGGGGTGAGCTACTCTTGCGCAGAACAGAAGGGAATACCCTTCAAGCCAGAAAATTAGCCGAAGAAGCGATTACTTTGGATCCCGAGTATGGAATTGCCTATACTTTGCTGGGATGGACACATTTAGACGATATCTGGTTCTACCGCAGCAAGGATCGTGCTAAATCGTTAAAAACAGCCGAACAGTTGGCTCAAAAGGCCATCGAATTGTCTGGTCATGATCCCACTTCACATCGGTTACTTGGGTGCGTATTTATGTTAAGAAAACAATACGAAAAGGCCATTGTCGAGATGAAGAGATCTGTCGAATTAAGCCCAAACTCTGCGAGTTCCATTTTCTTTTATGGGTTGGTGTTAAGGTTCGCAGAGCGCTATGATGAAGCTATCCCGCTTTTGGAAAAAGCAATCCGTCTCAATCCAGTCACACCCATCAATTATCTGAACAATCTGGCTTGGTCCTACGCATTATCTGAACAATATGAAAAGGCAATCCCATTGTGGAATAAGGCTATTGAACGCAACCCAGATTATCTATTTGCCTATTCCGGATTAACGTGTACATATCAGTTGATGGGTAATGAGGAAAAGGCACGTGAAGCTGCTGCCGAAGTTTTGCGGATTAAACCAACGTATTCTACGGCACAGATTGAAGAATTTGATATTAAAAATATAGAACAAAAAAAACGCCTTCTTGAAGCCTATCGAAAAGCTGGAATCCCAGAATAAAATTATTCGACCATACAAGGTCGAATGTGCAATCTATCTAGAGTAACACGTAGAATACGGGCCAAGAAAATATTTTCGAAATCGATATAAAGAATGGGAGTTGTGTTGTTCCGTTACGCAATATCAATATTCTTGTCTATCATTTTCAGTTTTTCTTTCTCGGTTTTCGCCGGTGATTTCGAAGGATCAAAGCCACTATATGGAACCGTTTACAAAATCCTTGAAATCAACCAGTTCAAAATAAGCGACAACGTCGACCCACATTTTGTTGGACTCCCACAAAATTTCGTCATTGATTTTAAAGCCAGACTCGTTCGACCATCCAAGGACAGCTTGGTCAGAAAGACCTCAAGGATAAAGCATATAGAGCATCTGGAAAACAAATTGATCCTCCAGGGCGTTGAAGAGGGTGTGGAAAACGTTGATGATGGATTAGCCTGGAGTATCTCTATTTCGAAAAAAACAGGAAAGGTGGTTCTGTCAGCTGCAGGTGATGGTGTGGCTTATGTTGTGTTTGGGAGGTGTGGTGTAGATCAGGTAATGTTTGAATAAGTTCTGATGATACAAGGAGAAACAATTATGCGCCATATCAATTACCTACGTATATACTCAGATTCATATGGATGTTCCCATTTTGAAGTGAAAAATATAGAGTTAGAATCAAAGGACTATGCGCCGCCGGCACCGCCACTGTTTACATCTGCTTTAGAATCAGCAACCAATTGCGTATTCCTTGAACTACCAGTTGGTTGGTATGGTGATTGGCATCCGACACCAGTAAGACAGTGGCTTGTTCTTATGACAGGCGAATGTGAATTTGAAGCTGGTAACGGTGAAAAAATAATCCATAAAGCGGGTGATGTCGTTTTGCTTGACGATACCACGGGCAAAGGGCATCGAACTAAGGTTCTGGGAAATGTATCTGTTCGAATTGCTGCGATTCACTTAAAGTTCGACTATATTGAATAGTTATGGCGTTGATACAATAGAAAAAATCAAAGAATACCATGCA
>JAHEHB010000497.1 GCA_024644775.1 Deltaproteobacteria bacterium | reverse complement strand
ATAAACAGATATACAACGGGTGTTTCTCGGAGAACCAAACCGTTCAGGTTTTTACGTGATCACCTTATTTTATTATTGATCTTTACCGACTTTCACAGAAGGGAGATGCTTGTGGCAATCAGCAAAGACCTTTTAGATATCCTAGCGTGTCCAAAGTGTAAAGGAGATATCTACCTGAATGAAACCAAAGACGGACTGATATGTGACTCATGTAGACTATTATATGAAATAAAGGATGATATTCCCATCATGTTGATTGATGAAGCTAAACCTTTAGACGGTTAATTAGTGCCCATCCAGAAATGGCTAATTTCCGCAATATCGGCGTTGGGCTCCGAATTTTAATCCTCAAAATACTCAATGTATTCCTGTGGTTAAAATTCTCGCCCGCCTTGATCTTGCAGAAATTTTCTCATCCCTGGACGGACACTAATTAGTGTTCATTCCCGAATGAGTATACCGAAACCGCCAAAACCTGCAAAACTCGTGATCAGCGTTTTCATGAAAGACAAAAACCTTTTAGGTCCTGTCACGGCAGAACTTACCCGTGTGTTGGGGGCGGTTGACATCGTCAGTAGATGGTTTTCTTTCGATTTTACAACCTATTATGAGCCGGAGATGGGTGCGCCACTTTTTCGGCGGGTGTTAACATTTCAATCACATATCGAACAAAATAAACTTGCGGATATTAAGATTCTAACGAATCAAATCGAACAACGTCATACTGCAATTGGAAGGCGGCGAATTAATTTAGATCCAGGATATATAGTTCATGAACGTTTCGTTCTGGCGACCGGTAAAAATTATGCACACAGGATCTATATCGGAAGCGGAATTTATGCCGATCTCACGCTTGTATATCGGAACGGAAATTTTGAGGTACTCTCCTGGACTTACCCTGATTATTCCCATCACCATCTCATCTCTTTTCTTCAAAAAGTGAGAAAAAAGTATGTGGTGGATGTGAAACAGGGATGTGGTGAGGGAGGTAAATATTCCCTCACATAGACGTATATAGAAAGGTAATTTACCAATGATTCACAGCATGACGGCTTTTGCCCGTGCGGAAACATCAACAGAAAAATTAGCGGTAACGGTGGAAATTCGCACCTACAACTCCAGATATCTCGATGTTCAGTTACGGATTCCACATGGTTATACCTCGATTGAGGAGCCGATAAGGGGGTTGGTCTCGAAAAGACTCACGAGAGGGCGTATCGAAATCGCTATCCAGATGCGAGACACATCAGCGCCCAACTATGAGGTCGATATCGACACGCCTCGGGCTGAAGCGTATCAAAAGGTGATTTCTCGGTTAAAAGAAATGCTTCCCGTGTCCGATGCGTTATCTCTGGACTTTCTCATAGGTTCAGGCGGTATTATACAATTGATGGAGCCGGAAAAGGATGTGCAAGCCGCTTGGCCCGTCGTCCAGAGTTGTCTGGAAAATGCTCTGGACGATCTTGAAACCATGCGGAAAACAGAAGGGGATTTTATCGCCCAGGATTTTCTGAAACGATTGACGTATATAGAGAAATCGATAAAACAGATAAAAAATGCATCCGCGGATTTGCCGTTGAAGTATCGGGAACGACTCCAAGATCGAATATCGGATCTTACGAAAGGTTTGGTAGAGATTGATACGGGTAGGATCGCACAGGAGGCGGCTTTTCTGGCAGATCGAAGTGATATCTCAGAGGAAATCGTTCGTGTTGGAAGCCATTTGCAGCAGTTTCGTGATATTATGTCGGCACCGGAATCCTCGGGCCGCAAGCTCAATTTTTTACTTCAGGAGTTTGCAAGGGAATTTAATACCATGGGTGCAAAGGCAGGCAGTGCCGATATATCGCACATTATCGTTGATGTGAAAACCGAACTTGAAAAAATACGGGAACAAGTGCAGAACGTGGAATGATTTTGCGCGTGCGAAAAAGGGCGCAAAAGGCATTGAAAACGGCATCGGAGTACACCATCGTCCTCTAACCAGACCGTACACCCCGTGCTTTACAAATTTAGGAGGCAGCATGGAACAACAAAATTTATTGAATATCGGTTTTAACAGCACAGTGGTTGCCGATCGGGTCGTTGCTATTTTATCTCCGAATTCATCCCCTATGAAACGATTAAAAGATGAAGCCAAAAAAGACAAACGACTGATCGATGCAACCCATGGGCGCAGAACCCGGGCCATTATTATTGTGGACAGCAATCACATCATACTGTCGGCCATCCAGGCAGAGACGATATCCCAACGGTTTGCAATACTGGAAGGTCCAAAAAAACCCGTATGAAAAATGTCAAAACCTCGAAAACTCAAACGACAAATGGGATCGCAGATAAATCCAAGACCGGCCGGTTGTTTATTCTTTCCGCCCCCTCGGGTGGCGGCAAGACCACGCTTTGTCATGCCGTCCGAAATCGAATTTCCGATATTCGCTATTCAGTGTCCTATACAACACGGAAGCCTCGATCGGGGGAGAAAAACGGCATCGACTATCATTTCATCGATCCGAGAGATTTTGAAATGGGCATTGCGACGAATACATGGGCGGAGTGGGCGGAAGTTCATGGCCATTACTACGGTACATCCGCCGAAACCATCGACACGGAGCTGGCTGCGGGACACGATTTGCTGCTTGATATCGATGTCCAGGGAACGCTTCAAATCATCAAGCGATATCCGGATGCGCTCACCATATTCATTATGCCCCCCTCTTTGGACGAACTTAGGTCGCGTCTCGTATCCCGAGGCACGGACAGTCAGGAAGAAATCGCGAGGCGTCTTGGTATCGCAGGAAAGGAGATGGCAAAAAAAAATATTTATCGACATGTTATTATCAATGACGATTTGCCGACGGCCGCTGAGAAACTTGTATCCCTCATCGAATCGTATCGATCAGGGTAGATGGTAGCTTGAAGACAAAACAACCAAAAAGATACGAAACCGTGAAAACCGAGATGCTCTTCGGTGTCCATTCCGTTCGAGAGGCACTAAAAGCCAGGCGAAGAACCTTCTTTAAGATTTATATTTCGGGAAGAAAAACTACCCAGCGATTCGACGATGTGTTGTGCCTTGCCAAATCTCACCATATTCCAGTAGATGCGGTGCCACTGGATACTTTCGAAAAATACCTTCGAGTTGACCGTCCTTTTAATCGCTATCCGGATCATCATCAGGGGATTGGTGCCCGCGTCAGTCCATATCCGCAGGTATCCATGTCGGAAATCGTTGACGCTGTGAAACGCGACGATCGCCCCCCCATGGTGTTGCTACTGGATCATATTATCGACCCGCAAAACTTGGGCGCATTGATCCGCACTGCCCTGAGCGTGGGAGCCGATGGTGTTTTTATTCCAAAGAATCGGTCTGCTTCGCCAACACCGGCGGTTTCAAGAGTTTCGGCAGGTGCTCTCGAGCACATTCGGATGAGTACCGTCACCAATCTGGTTCATACGATTAGGGCTTTGAAACAGAAGGGATTCTGGGTTATGGGGTTGGATCCGGGTGCGATTGCTTCCATTTATACCACGGATTTTTTATGCCCGCTCGCACTGGTTATTGGAGGGGAAGAAAAAGGAATTCGATCGCTGGTAAAAAAACACTGCGATGTGCTGGTATCCATTCCCCAAACCCATACGATCGACTCGCTGAACGCCTCGGTGGCTGGGGCTGTTGTCATGTATGAAGTGTTCAGGCAGAGACTTGCCAGCGAATCGCCTCATGATCGATAATATTTATTAAAAAATCGAAAACCTGGTCTTTAAGGCC
>JAHEHB010000496.1 GCA_024644775.1 Deltaproteobacteria bacterium | reverse complement strand
ACTCGATAAAACACTACCCCTTATCGGGTCGGAAGATGCATCGTAACATAAAAAAGATGCATCGTAACGTAAAAAAGATGCATCGTAACGTAAAAAGATGCATCGTAGCGTAAATCTGAATCGCAAGAGAGTTTCAGAGTTCCTCTGTCCATGCACGTTGAAGCTTGACAACGTTTAGGGGTGAATTATTGTAGAACTGACGACTGACTCGCAGATACGAGTAATAAAAAACTTAAATCAAACGAAGGGAGACGGTCATGGATGTATTGGACTATTGCAAGGGTATGGAAATGGAACTAACCGCTTGGAAGGCAAAACTGTATGATCTAACGCGTAAAGTGGATAGGTTGTCCTCTGGCGATAAACAAAGAATGCTGGGCAGTGTGGAGGATCTCCATATAATTGTTACCGAGTTTGAAGATAGAATCGAAAACCTCCGAAATGAATGTCCGACCGAGTGGAGCCCTCAGAAAAAAGATATGGATGAATCGCACGTGAACATGCGATCCAAATATGAAGAGACGATGGCAGAGATCGGAAAAGCGGCGCCGGTTTCAATAGCGGGATAGTTGAAACGGTTAGTATCATCCATAAACATATAACAGGGGCATCCCACCGTTATAGGGTGATGCCTCTTTTTTAGTTTTTACTTTTGAAAAAACCCTGTTAGATCTTTCATAATGTCCCGTGCGTATGGATGAAGTGCGAATTAATAGCTGGAATGACCTTCAGAAAGAATTGTTTGAAGATTCCTGGAATCCGGATCTTGGCCGACATCGGTCACGCTATGCTTTCAGGGGGTTATCGGATGCGAGATATCGCCTCGAAACCACTCTCATACGCCTGCAAGGACCGTTTGATGTACTCGAAGGGCATCTACTCCGAAACTTCAGAAAATATGCGCACCGAAAATTTGTTGAACGGGATTCCGTATGGCATTGGCTTGCCGTTGCACAACACTACGGTCTTCCGACAAGACTTTTAGACTGGACACACTCTCCACTGATCGCGACGCATTTTGCCACGGCAAACATCGAAAAATTCGATATTGACGGGGCGATTTGGGCTGTAAACTATGTTAAAGCCCATCGGTTATTACCTGAACTTCTCCGCGTTCAATTAGACAAAGAGGGTGCGAATGTCTTTACAGTAGAGATGATTTCAAAATCCGTCGAATCGCTCACTAAACTTTCGGAACTCTCCGAGAATACATTCGCCATTTTTTTTGAACCCCCCTCACTTGATGACCGGATTGTAAACCAGTTTGCTTTTTTTTCTTTAATGTCGGACGCTGATGCCGTGATGGATAGTTGGCTGAAACATTACCCCGGCATCGGTCGAAAAATCATTATTCCGTGTGAACTCAAATGGGAAATCCGCGACAAACTGGATGTTTCAAGTATAACAGAACGGGTCTTATTTCCGGGACTTGACGGCCTTTGCTGCTGGTTAAAACGATATTACAGTCCGAAAAACCCTGTATAATTCTCCGCAAAACCAAAAAGGGATCTTGTGATGAAAAAAGTTGCAGTACTGCCCGGGGATGGAATCGGCCCTGAGGTAACAAGGGAAGCGATAAAAGTCTTGGAAACCGTCAAAAAACGGTTTTCTCTAAAGATAGAAACGGTCTTTTCCGATGTTGGTGGATGCGCGATCGATAAATATGGGATCGCGTTGCCGGAAAAAACAATTAAAGTCTGCAAAGCGAGCGATGCCATTCTTTTCGGTTCGGTCGGCGGTCCCAAATGGGAGCACCTACCACCGGAGCAGCAGCCGGAAAGAGCGTCTCTTCTTACATTAAGAAAGCAATTTCAGCTGTTCTGTAATTTAAGACCCGCCAGAATATTCCCTTCGCTGGCCGGCGCCAGCCCACTGCATCCTGAGATTGTTGGAAACGGATTCGACATTTTGTGTGTCCGGGAACTTACCGGCGGCATCTATTTTGGAAAACCGAGAGGACGCAAAGGTGACGGTGCTGAGGAGCGTGCGTTTGATACGATGACGTATTCAAGAAAAGAAATCGAACGGATTGCTCGAGTGGCGTTTGACGCTGCCATGAAACGACGGAAAAAGGTGACATCGGTGGATAAAGCCAATGTGTTGGCCACAATGGTCTTTTGGAGAGAATTGGTCAGCGAAATCGGACAGACGTATGATACCATTGAACTTAATCACATTTACATCGACAATGCCACGATGCAACTGATGCGAGACCCCCACCAGTTTGATGTATTGCTCTGTCCGAATATGTTTGGCGATATCCTATCCGATCAATGCGCCATGCTCACGGGATCAATGGGGCTGTTAGCGTCCGCCAGTTTAAATGAAGAAAATTTCGGACTCTACGAGCCTGCTGGCGGCTCTGCACCGGATATTGCCGGAAAAGGTATTGCAAATCCAATCGCACAGATCCTTTCAGCCGCCATGATGTTACGATACAGTTTCGGATACACCGATGCAGCCGATGCCATCGAAAGTGCGATTTCCGAAGTATTGTCCTCCGGTATTCAGACCCCCGATATCGCCCTGGACAAAAAAAAGGCAATCGGCACCCAGGAAATGGGAGATGCCGTCGTTGATAAACTTCTATAGGTGATTTGCGCCGTGTTATCGACAAAACTTTGTCCCTGCTGAACAAAATTGGGTGTTTTCGTAAATCGAAACTGGAAACTTGAAACTGGGCGAATACGGAGGGGGTTTTAAAAAAAATGTGAAATGCTGAATACAGGAACATAATGAATCTAACATTTTGAATTTATACTATCATTTTAAGCACGACGTCTTGTTTAATCACAAATTACCAATTCACAGGAATACGCATTGCTCTGTCGTTTTTGTCGAAAAATAACAGATACGCCTTTTCTTTTCCGAATTCGTATAAATCTTTTGTTATTTCCACATCAAACCTGCAATATCTGATTATCTCGTCAATTCGCCCCTGTTGCCACCACCTCAGGGCTTGAAGACCATCGGCTGTCTTTTTGACATTCAATGTGGCCTGCGCGAGATGATTCAGAGATAGCCGGAAACCAAGAACGTTCTTTACCTCCTCGAGAATGTCAAGGGTTCGAAGCGTTTTAAAGTCAAAATCAGAATATCCACCAAGAACCTTATAGTCAAATCGTTTGATATTAAAACCAACAACCAGATCACACTGTTTTAGATGCTCGATGAGTCGAGGGACCTGCCCTTCCAAATACTCAAAAAAGCGTTTCCTCGCATGATCGTATACCACTGCACAACTCATACCCATTTGCTCTGCTCGGTGCCATCCGCCAACATCATTTGCGGATCGCTGTGTTTCCAAATCAAAAATTGCAACGCGAGGCGCCTGAGCCGGAATAATTTTGGAACCGGCGGATTTCTTATTTGCATACCTCACACGACCCACCTTGGGGGAATCTCGTTCGGACGCGTGTAAGATGTTTTTAAGAAGAAACAGACTGGCGGCCTTGTCAATCGGTCGATTTCCAGACCCACATTTCGGGGAATGTACACAGGACGGGCACCCGGTATCGCAAGGACACTGTTGAACCACCCCAAGGGTATATTCCAGCAGGCGCTTCGCATACTGATAGGCATGACGGGTCAATCCGGCGCCCCCTGGAACACCGTCGTAAATGAAAACCGCCGCACTCTTTATCTGCGGATGAAAGGGGGTGGCCAGGCCACCAAGGTCATTTCGATCTGTCATGACAAGCAGCGGAAATATACCGATGGCTGCATGCTCCATTGCATGGATTCCCCCCAAAAAATCAAAGGAGGTGGCTTCGGCGCTAC
>JAHEHB010000144.1 GCA_024644775.1 Deltaproteobacteria bacterium | reverse complement strand
AGAGGACATCCTTAGAGAGCCGCTTGATATAAGGGATGGGATGTTGCATCTGACGAACAACCCAGGTTTTGGAATCGTGGTAGACGAAGGACAGCTTGAGAAGTTTAAAATTTGAAAGAATATATTCTGGTTGTTGTTTGGGGGTCGAACCGCAGAAACATTTTGATGTAAACCATGTGAAATTTATCGCCTCAATTCCTTTTAAAAGATTCTCTAAATTTAGGCAAAGTTGATGGTTTCGCAAAAAGTCGAAAAACTCGTTTTTATGTCATTCCGGCCCCGCATGAAATACGGGATAAACTGCAGCCGGAATCCAGTAATTTCAATGGCTTCTGGATGCCGGTCGAAAATCCCGTTCTTAACGGGGATCGAGTCCGGCAGGACAGTTTTAGGACTTTTTACGAGTTTATCAATGTTCGGGTTTACACAGAAATTAGGAGGTGTTTTGATGCCTGAGACTCAAAGATTAGACGGGCAGGTCGCTCTTGTCACCGGTGCCGCCCAGGGAATAGGTCGAGGGATCGCTTTGGTATTGGCAGGAGCCGGCGCTAGGATTGTGATCGGAGACATCCAGGACGCGTCGGGCACAGTTCAAGAGATCCGCGCCGCTGGTGGGAAAGCGATAAGTATCTTTGCAGATATCAGCAAGCCTCGCGACGATGAAGCTCTCGTGAACTTAGCACTATCCGAATACGATCGCCTGGATATCCTGGTTAACAACGCTGCTATCGACGCCCCTGACGGTAACGCCTGGGACTTGTCTGACGAGGAATGGGAACGGACAATCGCTGTCAATCTGAGCGGTGTTTTTTACTGTTCTAGGGCGGCCTTGGTCCCGATGCTGCAGGCTAATAGGGGCTGCATCGTCAACATCAGTTCGCAGTCTGCACGGTGCGGTTCTAAAGGTCTATCTCCGGCATATAATGCCAGCAAAGCCGGTGTCCTGGGCCTTACAGTTGCCTTTGCAGAGCAGGTGACCGAACTGGGGATCAGGGTCAACGCCATTCTGCCCGCATTGGTGGAGTCGAGGGACTTTGGCTGGTCACCAGCGGTTCGAGAACAAAGGGCCCGAGAATTCCCACTCGGACTTGGAACACCGAAAGATATCGGTGAAGCGGTCCTTTACCTCGTGAGCCCTGCGGCCCGCTGGGTATCAGGAACAAGCCTACACCTCACCGGCGGGACTCAGCAGGGTTCTTCCGTGCTGTAGATGGGAGGCGCTCATCGACGGCGAGGTGCGGTCGTTACCTATCCGCCTCTTAACTATGCAGAACGGAAATACAAACATGACGCCAATTTTTGTGCCAACAAGCGACGCGCATTTAGATCAAAGGGACGAGATAGGGGATGTATCCAAAGATTAAACTTTGGTAGAGAATGATAAGAGAATATGATAAAAGGTCTATATCTGATTGATGAGTGAAGTTGATCTAAAATCTGATTACACCCATCGAAACGTCATACCGGGTAAAAAGGATGTTTTCGCTCTAATTCAGGTATGATATAATGCAATTTTTAAAATATTTACATTAAATGGTTGAAAAATAATATGAAACTAAAAGATTACTTATTTAACGTTGCTCCGAAATCAGTCTTATACGAATTGGCCCGGCGGGGCCTGATATCTCCGCCCGGCCCCATAGTGCTGACATATTCGGTAACAGCTGCCTGCCGGAGCCTGTGCAGAACCTGTAATATCGGGAGATTTTATCTTAAAGATCCGGAGCTTGCCAGGCAGGATCTGAGCCTTGAAGAAGTAGAAAAAGCATTAAAGTCTATAGGGCGCATTTATTTTTTCAATATTTCCGGCGGCGAACCCTTTATGCGCATGGATTTAGCCGAGATCGTCCGCCTGGCTGCAATATATCTTAAACCCAGAATAATCCATATACCCACCAACGCCCTGGCGCCGAGGGCCATTGAGAAAATAACTCACAAGATTCTGAATAATATGGATCGTTATCTGCCGGCGTCGGTACCGCTTTCAATCAAACCATCGATCGACGGTATTGGCGATATGCATGATTATGTGCGCGGTGTGCCGGGCAATTTTTCCAAACTGGAAGAAACCATCGACCGGCTGCTTGCCATCCGTTTAAAGCGCCCCCGGCTGCATGTGGATCTGGGCACTGTCATATCGAATTTCAACCTCCATCATCTTGATGAAATTGAAAATTGGGTGCACGCTCGCGGTGTGGAATCCTACCGCCATGAAATTGCCGAACAACGGGTGGAGTTTCACAATGTCGGGGATCCCATTACACCGCCTCCCGATGTTTATGAACGATTGACAAGGCGGTTTGCCGACAAGATCGTCCGTAATATCAAAAATAAAGCCTTTGTTACCAGAGCCCTGGAAGCGGTGCGCGTTTCCTACTACCATGTAGCGATCCAGATCCTAAAACAGGGGCACCAGGTGACGCCATGTTATGCCGGCCTTTCAAACATTCACTTGAATTACAATGGTGACATCTGGCCCTGCTGCATCCTGGGGGCGGAAAAAAACCTGGGAAATATCCGTGATTGGGACTACGACATCCCCAAATTACTGTCTTCGGATCAGGCCAGAAAATCAAAAAAGTATATTGCTGATAAAAATTGTGCCTGCCCATTGGCCAACCAGTGGTTGACCAACGTACTATTGACACCCCGCCATATGCTCAGGACTCTGTACACGTATCTGGTGCGCTTTCCTTTAAGCAAAAAACCACTGGTGGAACAACGGCCCGAACCCGTCGATCCAAAAGCTGTCAGGGTCAATATCACCGGTACTTCCTCGCGCAAGGCCATTGTTTTGAAAAAGGCAGGTACCATTCCATCACCGAAAAATGCGGATCTTCCGGAATTTCATCAGGACAACCAGGCCAAGACGTCAATGCGGTTGGTTAACATCGCCTCCCTTGCCGAAAAACTGCCGGTACATCGTGTTCAAAATGTGCGCCAGCTTTCCCCCA
The DNA here is from genome assembly GCA_024644775.1 of Deltaproteobacteria bacterium. Next base: position 9,234 of record JAHEHB010000144.1, on the reverse strand, counting down.
CTACCTATGTACTCAGGGTCGACAGAAACGGTGTCGATTTTATACCCGGGCAGTATTTCATTATTAACAAAAAGGGAAGTTTTGAGGCCCGCGAATACACAATTTATTCTTCCATTGATGATGATTACCTGGACTTTATTATTGTAGAAGTCAACGGCGGTGCGGTATCTACCGCGCTGAGAAAATGTGCTCCGGGTGATCTCCTGGAGCTTGAGGGCCCCATGGGCTATTTTCACCTCGACCAGAAAACAAATCATTCTATCAGGCACTGCTTCATCGCCACGGGAACGGGAATCGCCCCTTACCATTCTTTTGTCGGCAGTTTTCAAGACCTTGATTACCTACTTGTACATGGAATCCGTTCTGCCGGCGATTGCTACGACGTCGAAGACTATGATCCGGAACGCTATATCCAATGTGTCAGCAGAGAGGAAGGCGGGAGATTTCACGGACGGGTGACGGATTATATTCTGCAGCATCCGCTTGATTCCGAGATGTTGTTTTACCTCTGCGGAAACTGCGACATGTTATTTGAAGCCTATGATATCCTGGTTGATCAGGGCGTTGCGCGGCAGAATATTGTAACGGAAGTATTTTATTAAAACAGATCGTGATGGTTCGGCATTTAAATGCAACGATATCAAAATTATGGCCCCTGCCGGCACGTGGGAAACAAGACTGTCTCAAATGAGTAGACAACACGGAAATGGGGGATGATCCCGCGGATGAGGGTCGGTGAATCGTGAATTGTAAGGAGTGAAAAGAAACACTACCCAGATTTAATCGTCATATGGATTCGTTCAGGTCTATCTGAATCATATAACCGAACAAAATGACCATTATGAAAAATAATTTGGAATTTTTATATCAAGAGTATGTTCGACTTCATGGAGTAATAGATTCCCTTGTGGATAGTTCATTTGCAGACTTTCAGATGCTGGCGGTAATTGGACTGATGTTTGCCTGGAAGCCTATGGCTGATAAAATTAAAAACGTGACAACGGGCAATATGGCCTCTTGCCGGTTGATCCTGTTTGGCTTTGTCGCAATTCTTTTTGTCCTTACGATTATCGCTTCACGAGATTTAATGAAACAATCAATTATTGCATTTAACATTAACCAGACCGCGTATTATGAAACAGCTATTCGCTCGTTATTGAACTCACCGCAGGACGATATATTTCGGGCGTCTTTAAAATGGGAAAACTGGCGACAAACGGTGCATTTTCCACTATCTTTGCATTTCCGCGGCTTTGTCGTGTTCTTGGCAATGTTCTTTCCTGCGGGGTTTTATGGGAATGTAGCCGAAGATACTCTCTCTATTACTTGGCAACCTTCGTTCTCGTTATAGCGGTGTATTTTCATGCACTTTCTTTTCTAATGAATGCACCGAGATAAAAAGTAGCTCACCGGATCTATGAATCCAGCCGACGCAAAAACACCGCGGCTGATTTACATCGTTTGCTGCAAAGGCGAAGGGATTATGCGGCAACAGCTGTCGAAAATAACCTACCGCTTGTATCAAGTAATGTAAAGCACTTCAAAAGGATTAAAGAATTGCGATTGAAAAGTTTTAAACCATGATTCTATAATAATTTTTCAGTCGATGGTTGCCTTAAAAATGATCTAATGCTTTTGATTTGAGTTCTTCAAATTCTTCCATTTCATAATATTCAACTCCCCAGGTGGTGATTTATTCTACCGTCCCTTAAAAACAAAGCTGACGCTCTCACCTATCATTGTATCACGGTTTTTAATTCGAAAAAACTGCCAAGAAAAAAGAGAGGTGGCGTTTTATCTTTCAAGGACTATGCGTGGATTGTCTTGCAAGGATTTAGGTCTTTATTTTGGTGGGGTAAGCGGGCGTCGATCACCATCATGTATAATCGCATAGCAGAAGAGGCAGCACGAAATCGACGATTAAGACGTCAAATAAAGAAGAGAAACGATTCCATATAGGTGCCAGTGTGCCTTGAGATGGGGTTTTAATCCAATTTATAATGCGTTTTAATCCAGTTTCGATATTCACCGCTCTGCACCCGCCGCACCCATTCCTTATTATTAAGATACCATTGAATCGTTTTTTCAATCCCGGTCTCAAACGACTCCTTTGGCGCCCAACCGAGTTCCTTTTCTAGTTTTGTAAAATCGATGGCGTACCGCAGGTCATGACCGGGTCTGTCTTTGACAAAGGTAATTAACTCCCTGCGGGGCCGGCCATCCGGAAACGGCTCTATTTTATCTATGACATCACAGATGATCTGTACGACATCAATGTTGCGCTTCTCGCATCGACCGCCGATATTGTATGTTTCTCCCCGCTTGCCCCGATTCATGACCTCCCACACGGCACGGCAGTGGTCTTCGACATAAAGCCAGTCCCTTACATTTTTTCCGTCACCATAGACCGGAAGCGGTTTCCCTTCGTTTGCGTTCAGGATCATCAATGGGATGAGTTTTTCAGGAAACTGGTAGGGTCCATAGTTATTTGAGCAATTCGATATGGTAATCGGAATGTTATAGGTTCTGTAGTAGGCCCTGACGAGGTGATCGGACGCGGCTTTGGAAGCGGAATAAGGACTGCTGGGGTTATAGGGTGTTGTTTCGGTAAAGCGTCCGTTGTCACCCAGATCGCCGAAGACTTCATCGGTACTGACATGATGAAACAATTGCACCCGGTTCTGAAAACGTCTCGTGAGCTCCAATAGATTGAATGTACCGATAACATTGGTACTAATAAATGCATCCGGTGCGACAATCGATCGGTCCACATGAGATTCCGCTGCAAAATGACAGACTGTATCGATGGTGTGCGTTTCAAAGACTGCGGTCATTGCCTTCATATCGCAGATATCGGCCTTTACAAAACAATACCGGTCCGGGAATTGCCGATCGATATCAACGAGGTTCTCTGCATTGCCCGCGTAGGTGAGTGTATCGACGTTGATGACGCGCTCGGTAAACTCGGATAAAGAAAACAGGTATCGTATGAAATTTGCGCCGATAAACCCACAACCGCCTGTAACCAGGATGTTCTTCATAGTCGCCCTCATATGAACGTAGCTTGCTCTTTAAGATTTCAATTAGTACAGCAATCCGGGTGATTCTCCTGCAACACTTTTATAATACAAGCTGTCATTTTAAGTCTTCGCTAACCTCGAGATTTACATATCCCAAAACCGTCCATCCATAAAGCATTTTTTATCCATTTCAGATACGTTTTGGATAAAGAAATCTATTGAAATTACTCATAATAACATGATAAAGAGGATAATTTGCATAAATAACTTCTATATTGTTTGTACCAATACTCGTCAGGGGAGAATACTGCTGCTTCATAAAGACGACAGAATGGAAAAAAACAGCACACCACAATCCCTTCTTCGAAAACTTCCCGGCGTTGATCACATCCTGGAAATCACAAAGAAAGATCCTTTTTTTGAAGATATCCCCAAATCCGTTCTCGTTCGATCGATCCGACGGGTTATTGAGAATCTTCGAACCAACATTCTCCAAGACAAAGAATCCCTTGCAGAAGAACGTTTGTCTGACAAACGGCTTCTTGATAGTGTTAAAAATTACGTAAGCACCGAGGTGGCCCCCAATTTACTGCGCCTCATCAATGCCACCGGCATTGTCGTTCATACGAATCTGGGTCGATCCCTGCTATCCCCGGTAGCGACCGATCACCTAATGACGGTCGCCAGTCGTTACTCCAATTTGGAGTTTGATCTCGCAACCGGAAAACGGGGATCCAGATATACGGCGGTTGAAGAAATTCTTTGTGAACTATGCGGTTCCGAAGCCGCTATGGTGGTCAATAATAATGCCGGCGCGGTTCTCCTTTGTTTGGATACCGTCTCAAAAGACAAGGAAGTGATTGTTTCTCGGGGGGAGCTTGTCGAAATTGGCGGCTCCTTTAGGATCCCGGATGTGATGGTTAAAAGTGGGGCATTCCTGCGGGAAGTTGGAACAACCAACCGCACGCATATGACCGATTATGAAAATGCCATAAACAATAACACGGCACTCTTGTTGAAGGTGCACCGGAGCAATTATAGTATCGTTGGGTTTACATCGGAAGTTTCCCTCGGAGAGCTGGTTGCACTGAGTAAAAAATATCATATCCCGGTAATGGAGGATCTTGGTAGTGGAACGTTAATCGATTTTTCCAAATATGGCCTTCAGAAGGAACCTACAGTCCAGGAATCGGTAAAGACAGGAGCGGATATCGTAACGTTCAGTGGAGACAAGCTTCTAGGGGGGCCGCAGGCCGGCATCATCGCCGGAAAAAAAGATAGCCTTGAAAAGATAAAGAAAAATCCTCTCACTAGAGCCCTTCGTATCGATAAGCTGACGCTCGCCGCACTTGAAATAACACTCCGTTTGTACTGGGATGAAACAAAAGCAATCGATACCATTCCCACCCTACGAATGCTCGTTTTATCCCCGAAAACCATTGACAAACGAGCAGCGTCCCTCCATCGCCTGTTGGAAACGATCCATGACTCTCGAATGCACCTGCAGCGTATGGACTGTGTTTCACGATCAGGCGGCGGTGCCCTACCAATGCTTGATCTTCCCAGTATTTGCGTCGCTGTCACCGTAAAGGGAATGTCTCCCAATGCGATTGAAGCCGCGATGCGCAAAAATAATCCCCCCATCATCGGGAGAATTGAAAGCGATTTATATATGATGGATCTTAGAACTATTCAGGAAGACGAACTCACGATAATTCAATCGGCGTTTAAAAAAATGTTAAAGGGAATCGAGAAATGACAAAGAGTCTAAATCGCGTATGTCAAAGCAGCAGTTCAACCCAACAGTTTCTGATTTCGAAAATCGAATCGAGACCGCCTGCTGAAATACCTGTGCTAAAATCAATTGTAAGGCAAGAGGCACTTTCAGTAGCGTTTCCTAATCTTCTTTTCGGCGCCGAATTTATCGAAAAAACGTTGCAAGGGCTTGAATCTGTCTATCAATTCGGTGTGATGGTGATAAAAGTTGACGATTTATCCACAGAAATTAGCCAAAATACCCAGGGAGACATTCTGTTAGATTTTACAAAATCCATTGACGCTTGCTGTCAGAAAGAAAATGGTTTATGGGGTCAAATCAATCCGAAGGTGTTTGCGTGTTTTTTTCCAGATAAAAGTGCAACCAGTTGTTTAAACACAGCAAAAAATATTCAGAAGAAGATATCGGCAATGCGGGAGGAAACGGTTTCCATCGGTGTTGCGGCATATCCCACGATTAATTTTCAAAAAAACGAGGTTCTCAAAAATGCCTACAAAGCGCTGGATCACGCCTCATTTTTCGGCCCAAATAGCGTCGTTTCCTTCGATTCAGTAAGCTTGAACATCAGTGGCGACAAGCTATACGCTAAGGGTGATATAGATGGCGCCATCGAAGAATTTAACAAAGCACTCATGTTCGATCCGGCAAACGTAAATGTGCACAACAGCCTCGGCGTTTGCTATGGTGTGTCAGGCGAATTTGATACGGCGCTAAAGGAATTTGAAACCGTCATCTGGTTGGAGCCCGAAGAATTTATGGCGATTCACAATATTGGGATGGTGAATCTGTTGAGAGGCGAAAAGCACAAGGCGCTTGAGTATTTTATCCAGGCAAGCACGGCATGTGAAGATGTTTTCGAAATGCAGTTTCAAACCGGGCGGGTTTATATCGAAATCGGACAACCTGAAAAAGCAAAAAATCACCTCGAAAAGGCCGTGAAGCTTCAGCCGGTATCCGGACCGGCGTTTCGCTACTTAGGGGAATGTTACACCGCACTAGGTTGTAACGGCGCGGCAATCGCTGCCTACAAATCGGCGATAAAACAGAATCCGAACGATGCTGCCTCGCTATCCGCACTGGGTCACCTGTTTGACCTTCAGGGCGAAAATCTTGAAATATCAACAACATTCTGTCTCCAAAGTGTTGAAATTTCTCCAGACAATGGTCTTTACCGTCACAGGTTAGGCAGTCTTTATCTGAAACAAAACCGTTTTGAGGAGGCACTCAGGGAATTTGAAGCCGCTAAAAAACTCGGATACGATTCAGTCCAGTATATTGAGCAAATACAAAATCACATGGCGGTAAGAGCGTCATAGAAAATATCATGCCACGTCGATTTAAGCCCATAGAGCTAAAAGCGCTTAAAACCTATCCGCTCGCAGAGCGGAAAAGCAAGGTGACCACCAACGCCTTTGCAAAAATTCACAAGAAAGGTAACACCTATAGTGGTTTTTTAAATAGCCTTCCCGAAATTCTCGCTGGAAACGATATTCGATCGATTATCTCTGCCATTGTAACAGCACACGAGCAAAAGAATACGACCGTTCTGGGAATGGGCACACATGTCATTAAAGTCGGCTTAAATCCCATCGTCATCGATCTGATGGAGCGTGGCATTGTTTCCGCTGTGGCAATGAATGGTGCCGGCATCATTCATGATCTGGAATTGGCCATTGTCGGGAGAACTTCAGAGGATGTGGGTACGTCCATTAAAAATGGCAGCTTCGGTATGGCACGTGAAACGGCAACATATTTGGAAGAGGCGATTCGAAAGACAGAAAAACAACCAATGGGACTCGGGGAAGCAATCGGTCGAACCATTGTGGAAAAATCGTTGCCGCAGGCAGCGCTTAGCATCCTTGCAACCGGTGCCCGCTTGAATATACCGGTTACGGTGCATGTTGCCTTTGGCACCGACATTGTTCACATGCACCCAAAATTTGATCCAAAGTTAACCGGAGCAGCCACGCACACAGATTTTCGAATTTTTGCCTCGGTGATTTCAACCATCGAGGGTGGTGTTTACCTAAATGTTGGATCCGCTGTTATCCTACCTGAGGTTTTTTTAAAAGCGTTAACCCTTGCTCGTAATTTGGGTCATTCACTGAAAAATTTTACGACGGCAAATATGGATTTTATACAACATTATCGGCCGGTTACCAATGTGGTTCAACGACCCTCACTTACGGGTGGAAAAGGATATAAACTGGTCGGTCACCATGAGGTAATGCTGCCGCTCATTGCAGCCGGGGTGATTGAAGGGCTTGGGGTTTAACGCAGGTTGCACGTTTCAATTCGGATGATTACGTTGAAATTTCTAAATACAAAACACTAAAAATTTGATGAATTCGGCTTTTTACGAATTCATCAGTAATTGAGGAGCGATAAGAATGCCGATTTATGAGTACCATTGTGAAACGTGCAATCAAGATTTCGAATTTCTTGTAATTGGAAACGACAATCCATGTTGCCCGTCGTGTAGTAGCAAAAAGGTTTGCAAATTGATGTCCGCCTGCGGCTTTGTGAGCAAAGGAAACGGCGGTGAAACCGTAACCAAATCGGCCGGTTCATCTTGCGGTGGATGCTCAGCTTCCAGCTGTGCCGGCTGCGGTCACTGATGCAGAAGACCATTAAAATCGGAACCCGGGGAAGCAAGCTTGCCCTTTGGCAAGCAAACTGGGTTAAATCCGCGCTACAAGCAAAATATTCATCCCTTCCGGTTAAACTTATCACCATTAAAACCACCGGAGATAAAATCCAAGATGTTCCTCTCGCTAAAATCGGCGGGAAAGGGCTATTTATCAAAGAAATTGAAGCGGCCCTGCTGGATGATCGTGTAGATATAGCGGTCCATAGTATGAAGGATATGCCTTCAATCCTGCCGGATGGACTCTGTATCGGTTCGATACCGGAACGCGAAGCCCCGCAGGATGTGATAATTTCCAAAAATGGCGCTCGCCTTGCCGCGCTGGAATCCGGCGCACGGATTGGGACCGGCAGTCTTCGTCGAGGGGCTCAGCTTCGCCATGCCAGACCGGATATTACCATTGTACCGTTAAGGGGAAATCTTGATACACGTTTTCGAAAACTTGAAACCGAAAAACTTGATGCCATCGTCGTGGCAGCCGCTGGCATAAAACGGCTTAAACTTGAACACACAATAACGGAATACCTGGATGAAACCATCATGCTTCCTGCTGTTGGCCAAGGGGCACTTTGTATCGAAATCAGAGATAATGATTCTGAGACCCATAGACTGGTGAAAGCATTGGAACATCCGGAAACCCGGGTGGTCGTTTCAGGTGAACGGGCCTTTTTAAATCGATTAGAGGGCAGTTGTCAGGTACCTGTTGCCGGTCATGGGAAATTGAATGATCGGCGGTTTACGCTTCAGGGACTCGTGGCGAATCTCGATGGAACAACTGTCATTAGCGACACCCTATCCGGTGAAATGGCGCTTGCAGAGCAAATCGGGACTGCACTCGCAAACCGTTTGCTTTCCATGGGAGCAGACACCATCTTAGAAAAACTGAAGGCGGAGAATCCATGAAAGGCAAGGTTTATCTCATTGGAGCGGGACCCGGGGATCCCGGCTTAATCACGGTGAAAGGTATCGAATGTATCAAGCAGGCAGATGTCATCATCTATGACTATTTAGCCCCATCAACCCTTTTGAAACACACGCGGTCAGATGCCGAATGTATCTACGTCGGGAAAAAAGGCGGAGATCATACACTCTCGCAAGAGCGCATCAATGCACTGCTTGTAGAAAAGGCGAATAAAGGTCTTACCGTTGCAAGGCTTAAAGGGGGGGACCCTTTTATCTTTGGTCGTGGGGGCGAGGAAGCAGAAGAACTTGTAAAGGCGGGGATTTCCTATGACGTGGTTCCAGGAGTTACCTCTGCTGTCGCTGCCCCGGCGTATGCAGGTATTCCGCTCACCCACCGACAATTCACATCCACAGTTGCCTTTGTTACGGGTCACGAAGACCCATCCAAAAAAGAATCCAACATCGATTGGAACGCCCTGGCAAGGGGAATTGGAACCATCGTATTTTTAATGGGTGTTAAAAACCTTCCCCACATCGTCGATCAACTCATCCGCCACGGCATGCCGCATGAAACCCCGGCAGCGATTGTACGGTGGGGTACGACACCGGCACAGGTTACGGTTACCGGAACCCTGGACACCATCTTTGCGCAGGCAAACATGACCGGTATGAAAGCCCCGGCAATTATTATCGTGGGTAAAGTGGTGACGTTAAGAAACGAATTGAAATGGTTTGAAAACCGGCCGCTTTTAGGCAAACGAATAGTCGTTACCCGTGCCAGGGAACAGGCAAGTGATTTGGTTGCGTTGCTATCTGAATTGGGCGCGGAATGTCTTGAATTTCCCACCATAAAGGTGATCCCTCCGGATGACCGGGAACCATTGGAT
>JAHEHB010000495.1 GCA_024644775.1 Deltaproteobacteria bacterium | reverse complement strand
TGAAATGCCGAAGAGCGCCAGAAAGCCGCCGCCGGCCTGGACCATGGCCGTGCCGTTTAAGAATCCATGCAGAAAACCAAAACAGCAGGCAAGGGCTGAGATCAGCGGCAGGGAAAGCCTGCGATCCATAGCAACCAGAGCGCCGGTGACCAGAAATGAAAGGATACTGAAAAGAGGCAAAGAAACCTCCTGCTCCATCCTGAGCCCGAATGACCCGCCCAAAATCCAGATAAGCGGTAAGAGGAAAAGGATATTCCGTCCAGCCCGGGCACCTGAGAGCCCCGCCAGTAACGCCAGAGCCAGGGCGCTTAACAGATCGTCCGGCGACATGGCCAAGTGTGATATCCCGTCGTAAAAGGGGCCAAGCCCGGTATTAACGAGATGGGCCTGGGAAACAGAAGGCCACAGGAGGATCCATACAAAGGCGGCGATACCGTGGACTTTTTGTTTATTCATATCAGAGCCCTCACCAGGAAATAGATGCCAGCCGCACAGACCACTGATCCGGCGCCCCGTAATACCAACCTGCCGGCCTGCCAGCGGTGAATGAGGCCAATAGCAATGCCGAAACCGTGCAAACAGCCTGTGGCCGCCACAAATCCAATGCTGTAAAGCAGTCCGCTTTGCCCGGCAGGCAGTTCAGTGCCATGGGCGTGGCCATGAAAAATCGCGAAAAAAGCCACAACAGCCATTGCCAATTGTATCTTGAGTCTGGCCTCGGCAAGCACCATGAAGCCAAGAACAACAGCGGATACGGCAATGCCGATCTCCACGCCGGGTATGGGAATACCCATGAGGCCCAGCATGCCGCCTCCTGCCATCATCATTGGAAAAACTACCGGCAAGAGCCATATTGCAGGGGCGCCAAGCTGCGCTCCCCAAAGGCCGACGGCAAACATGGCAATCACATGGTCAAATCCTGACACCGGGTGTTGAATACCTGTGAGAAAGCCGCCTGCCTCGCCGCTGCCCACATGGGCCCAGGCGTAAAGCGGCCAGAGGACTGTGACCAGAATTGTCCAGAGGGTAAGAGCGTTTAAATGACAATGGGATTGTTTCATTACAAACCTCCAACAAGGATGACGGCTCTCTGGATGGTCCAATAGGCTCCAAGGGAGCCTACCGTATAACCGGGTGCCAGTTGAACCCATCTCGGCCAATGGATTTCAAGGGTACGAAAAGATCGTTCCAAAAAGATGATCAGCATCACAAAAGCGATCTGGCCAAGCTCCACCCCGAGATTGAACAGCAACAGGGCTAAGGGGATCTCGGCCTCCCGCAGGCCCAGATTTGTCAAACCGGTGGCAAAGCCGAAGCCGTGCAGAAGCCCGAAGGCAAAAGCAACTACCCAGGGATGCCGTATGGTAAGACTGGTGCCGCCCCGCCATGACCGGACAATTTCAGGACCGAGAAAGAGTATGGAAAGGGCGATGACTACATTTAAAGGAGGAAGCGGAACACTGGCGTAGCCGAGCGTGGCAATACCCAGGGTTATGGAGTGGGCCAAGGTGAATGAAGTAATGGTCTTCAAAAGCATCCAGCGGCTTTTCACGATCAGGAGCAATCCAAGCACAAACAGGAGGTGGTCTATACCCATGAGGATATGCTGTATCCCGAGCTGAAGATAGGCAATAATTCGTTCCATACCGGATGGGACTCCCCCAACAACAGCCGACGCAGAGGCGGGACGCAGGAGATGGGTTTCCTCAACCCCTTCAATATAATAGATGCGGACCAGGACGTCAGTCACGGTTGACTCCAGGCCGTCAATTAGAATGGTTTTATTGGTCATGCCGCTTTCATCGCAATCCACAAGCCAACGTTCAACCGCCCCGCTTGCCGATGACATAAGCGCTGGCTCGGTGATATTGCTGCAGCCTGCGGGCAGCTGTGGATCAATATTCATCGGCCTGCCGGCCACAAAAGGCCTTTTCCACAAGATGCTGAACTTGCCTGCACTCTGCTCGTTGATCTCCAGATATGCAGGCTGAAGCCTATGCGCCTGGACATTAACCGTGAAAGAGGCTAGGAATAAACCCATCAGAAGAAATATGCTAGAAAGACGGCTCATTTTACGCCCTTCCCTGAAACCACTGCCTCTGCCACTCCCGATTCCTTTTGGATTTCTTCAATAACGATCTCATAGCGCTCTTTAAACTTTTCATAGATCTCTTCATTCAGCTTCTGTTTCTGCTCAAACATCAGGTCTGTGCGAACTTTTTCAATGACTGAAGCAAGCTCCGGCATCCGGGAATCGATCTTTTCACTGATGCGCACAAGATGAAGCCCGTAGCCTGACTCTATCGGTCCCTGCCATGTATTGGTTCCCAATGTAAAAAGCTTGTCTGTAAAACCTTTTCCAAACACCCTTCTGACTTCAAAGGGAGTTTCCTGGACAAAATCATACGGCATCATAAAGCTGTCTCCGAGTTCAGGGGCTCTCTGGGCATTAAGTCCGGATAAAGCGATCTTTGCATCCTCAGCAGCCTTTGCACCGCGTTTGTCCAGGCTGAAATAGATATGCGTGAACGACACACGCGCAGGCAGCTCATATTTCTCCTGGTTTTCAAGAAAATATTTATTCAACGCATCTTCATCGGGTTGATTGAGTTCTGCAAGATCATTCGACAGAAACTCCATCTTCTGCATCAGCCTGCGCCGCAGGATCGTGTCATTCTGGTCAAGGCCAAGCGCGAGGGCTTCACGGTAATAGACCTCTTCCCTGATGAATGAATCAACCAGCCCCTTGAGTTCGGTCTCAGTGGGCGGCCGGTTCCATTTCTTTGACCAGATGGCGCTCAGCCGTTCAACCTCAGCAGTCGATACAACGATCTTATTCCCGGAAGTATCGATCTCATCCTTATTTACTATCGAGAAGATAACAAAGATCAGTGCTCCTATTGCAAGAAAATGCAGCAGAGGTTCTTTGTGCCATTTTTCCATTTTAATCCTCCGTCTTTTTTACTTGCTGAAATTATGGAGAGCTGGAGTATAAGGAAAACCCAATACTCCAGTACTCCAACATCTCATTTATTATCTCCTTTAACTGCAAATGACGATTGACGAACGCCGAACAATCGAGTGACGAAGTTTTTTTAGTCCTTCGTACTTCGTCACTCGTCATTCGCTAATCGTCATTCGTCTTTTCTCACTGACCCACTGTCAGGCCCGACTTCTCCAGCTCCTTTAGAATCCTGCAAGCCTTGTTTGATGTTATCTTTAAGACTTCGTCAAAGGTGTGCCGGCCAAATAGCGCCGACACACCCGTAACCTTTTTTTGCAAGAGCCGGAAGTTTCCTATTTACTGCCCGGCCCTGCCAACTGTTCTAATCTATTACCAATTGCCGCAAATCATAGCTGCTAATTCGTCGTTCCTTTGCCCGTCTGCAGTGACTCCATCACGCGGTCCAGGTTGAAGCTGCCTGGCTTCTGGCGTGGCGGGAATTCCTTGAAAGATCCGAGGAATTTGCCAACATAGGCTGCTCCGGGAGCAAGAAGGAAAATCCTCTCGAAGTACCACTTATGATAGCCAATGGTCTCGTGGTCAGCTCGCTCAAAAGGATCCCGGCGCAGGTTAAAGATCTTTGGGGCACGAAGGGGGATCAGGGGATCCTGCCACACCTCCATGCCGTGCGCCCGCTGCTCAGAGAACATGATTTTCCAATCCCCATAGCGCAGTGCCGACATTTGGCCGTCATCGGTAAAGTAGAACATCTCATTACGAGGACCCTCATCAACTTTCCCAGTGAAATACGGCAGCATGTTGTAGCCGTCGAGATGCACCTTATAGGT
>JAHEHB010000143.1 GCA_024644775.1 Deltaproteobacteria bacterium | reverse complement strand
ATCGTCAAGGTATTGGTCATAACCGCCGTGGGCCGTCTTTTCGGACTGACCGGCCGCTATGCCCTGGCCACGGGCATCAGTCTAGGACAAATCGGGGAATTCTCCTTTGTGTTGACCGCCACCGCCCGCGAAGGCGGCCTTGTCAACGGTGACACCTTTGATTTGATCGTCTCCACCATCATCTTACTGCTGTTCACCGCACCCTATATGGTTTCGGCGGCTTTGCCGACAGCCGACCGGATTCTGTCCTGGATGTCGCGCGGAAGACAGCCCTATGCAGCTCTTAAAGCCGGTGAACAGCCACAATCATCAAGCCAGGTCCTGATTGTAGGGTTTGGACCGGCTGGACTGCAAGTGGTGCAGCATTTTCAAGAACTTGGCTTGAAGCCGATCATCGTAGATGTAAATCCCCAAAGCTTAAGAAAAGCCCGGCAACTTGGCGTGCATTTACATCTGGGAGACGCCGCCAACGAAGAAATTCTGCTGCATGCCGGATTGGCCAACGCATGTATGGCTGTAATCACCATACCCGACCCGACAACCAGCGTACGGGTTATAGAGACCCTTCGACGTCTGAAGCCTGAAATGACCATTGCCGCTCGTTGCCGTTATAATCGCCATTTCGATGCGCTCCAACAGGCCGGGGCCGATATCCTTGTGGATGAGGAGTCTATTGTGGGCCACATGCTGGCCAATAAAATTGTCGATTTCATGCTGGAGGCCTCCGGCACGCTTATGGCCTGCCGTCTTTCGGGCAAGCAGCCCCCGCATCTTACCCACCCGGCTGAATCCTGATAAAACGGCAATTTTAGGTGAATTCATATGAGCACCCAAATGATCGTGGAGGGGTCCGATTGTTATTAACACACAAGATGAACTGTAAACAGCATTCCGCGAGTATCGAGAAGAAACGTTTATCAAAAACCAATAAAAGGAGGATTTCATCATGAAGGCACTCATTGTTTATTATTCTATGTACGGCCATGTGCACAAAATGGCTGAAGCCATTGCAGAAGGGATTAAAGAAATAGAAGGCGCAGAAGCGGTTTTACGTCGTGTGCCCGAGACGCTGCCGGAGGAGGTGCTTGAAAAAATGGGAGCCGTTGACGCCCTGGGATCCATGTCAAATGTGCCGATTTGTACGGTAGTGGAGCTGGCTACAGCAGATGCAATCATCTTTGGTACACCGACAAGGTTCGGAAATATGTGTGGGCAAATGCGCCAATTCCTGGATGCCACCGGTCAACTTTGGTTTGAGGGGGCTTTGGTGGGTAAGGTGGGAAGTGTTTTTACCAGCAGTGCGACACAGCATGGCGGCCAGGAATCAACGATACTTTCATTTCACATCACCCTTCTTCACCATGGGTTTATTGTTGTCGGCCTGCCTTACACGTTTAAAGGGCAGATGCGGATTGATGAAATTACAGGAGGGTCTCCCTATGGTGCTTCAACCATCGCCGGAGGATCAGGCGAGAGGATTCCAAGTGAAAATGAAATGGATGCTGCACGATTTCAAGGAAAACACGTCGCCACGATTGCTACTAAGCTAAAAAATTAGATTTTGGTTGCATATTTCAAAATTGGATACAGTTTAGGGTAATGTTACAAAATCGGGGCCAGGGTATATCGGCCCCTTTCACATCTCATCTAAAAATTCAACAAATCTTTCTTTCCAATCTTTTGCATATCAAGGCAATACAGATCGTGAAAGCAACAACTGATATGTTTTCATATTTGTCAATGCAGGATAGGTATACAGAATACGACCGATTTATAAGCCCACAGAATTAAAAAAACAGGGCGGTAACGCAGTCATGATCATGCACTTGGGATTTCCCGCTGATGCGGATCGCGGTGGAGGTGACCGGTTTCATTCTCCAAATGAGACTGCATGGATGGGTTTGTGAAATGCTCCAGTTTATGCGCCGAGCGGTTAGATGTAAGAGCATGACGGTGAATCCCTGTTTTCGCAAATCGCATTTCCTTTCTTAGGCTTCGGACGGAAGACGCCTTTTAAAATTCGACTGTGAGTCGCACACCGCCAATCCAACCGTCCGTATCGTCGTCGTCAACTTCCTCATATCGGTCATCCAGGTATTGGATGTCCAGCGTAAGCGCAAAAAACCGGTTCAGTCCCATACGGATGTATCCTTCCGCCACCTGAGAGCGATCGATGCCCGTGTTGCCGCGGTTCAGATAAGCATAGCCGATACCGACGGTATCCTGCCCTCGATCCCACGCCGTGCCAGTAATGTTGATGCCTCCCGAAAACAGCTGTTGGAAATCGACAGCTGCCGAATCGTCCTGGAACCCAAACCGTATCCACCCGCCGACAACCTTTCCCAGTTGCTGGTCAAAGGAGACAAATACCGCATGGCGTACTTTTCGGTCGATTCCGGCGGGATCCAGAAAATCTTTGCTAGTGCCCTCATAGATCAAGCGGTAGTTTCCCTCACCCAGGCCGGTTTTTAACGCGTAACCGAATTGAACGCCGTAAAACATATAATCGTTGGCATCGTCGTTTTCACCCACATTCATCCACACGCCCTTTAAGCTGAATGCCTGCTTTTCCCATTCGAAGGCCGCCCCCAAGTCATAGGAGGGCGCAAAACCGTTGGGTCCGTTAACCAGTGCTGCGTTCATGAACTGGGTGTATTCGTCGTTGGCATAGACGTTTTCATCGATGTAATCGGTGGCATCAATGATCCCACCGGTGATGCCGAGGATGTGGTTTTCGCCCAATGAAAAGGTGTGTTTGTACCATGCAGTCAGTAGATAGTCCCGGTTTCGGCCGTTGATATCCTTGACGTCATCTTCCAGATCTGCGGCCCAGGGGGGCAACACAAAGGGAGAAGTGCCGTCGTTGAGGCCGTTTCCGGCCCCAAAGCCGAATTTGGCAAACAATTCATCCGTTTTGGTTAGGGTGACGGCGACTTCAGGCTGGAAAGCAATCGCCCCGCGTCCGGTATCTTTAAATCCCGGTCTATCGTTGAAGCGCTGATACTGACCCGCGCCCGCCAGAACGCCGCCGATAGAAAGTCGATCGTTAATTTCCAACGCCAATCCTATCGTATCTACAAATACAGCTGCAAACACGGCTGCCCAGATCACCGCATAAAAATATTCTCTGCCCATCTTCATTTCCCGGCGATAAAACATACACCGCATCATAAAACCCAAATGTCAGGAATTTATAACAAAAGATACTGCGGCAGTAAATATGGTTTTGAAACGCATGAAGCGAATTCTTTCTAAAACTGAAATTTTTTAGTCATTTCTAAAATATTTCGGACGTCTGTCCAATAGATAAACCTGAAATTATTGCACAGCTTTTTTATATACCAGACCAACCACTATATATAGTTGTCGGCTCTGCTAAGTAAAATCTGTGAAAAATTGTAAATTTATTCGATATCTGCAACAAACCAAGTCGATCAACATTACGAATAACATCTCCGTAACGTCACCACAACCAAAAAGCATCCGTTTTACTCTGGTTTTGGTGAGACTCACCACCAGGGATATGCGGAAGTAACATGTACATTTCGATATAATTTCGGGGATTTGGATACTGGCAAGAAAGTCCAGGTGGCTGTTTCATCAAAATTGAGGTGGTTTCGGGTGAGTTTGACAGAATTTCAGAACTCAAAACTCCACGATATTCCGGGGGGGTCCAAGAAATATTTGGAGCTTAGCATTATTGTCTTCTTATTCATATGAGACACAGCCTCTGGGATATTCATATATACACAAGTTGCTCTCCCATTAAAATTGGGCTTTTTCTTGATATACTTTTGGTGCTAGACTATTGGTAAGAGTGCTCGGTTTCAAAATGGCTACCTTTTGCGGGAACGATGGCAGCTATTCCATAGCTGTAATAAGATGTTTCCAACTGAAGCTTTTCGATTTGGCAATCCACTTCGTGTTTAAGTTGGATCATATAACGAGTATGGTTTTATCACGATCTCGAAAATACTTGAAAAACAGAAAATGACGGCCTGGAATCCTAATCAGTACCTGAAATTCCGAGAGAAGAGAACGCGTCCTGCAATCGACCTTGCGTCTAAAATCGAAGTTGTTACCCCTTCAAAAGTAATTGATTTGGGATGCGGTACCGGCACAAGCACAGCCATCCTCAAGGAAAAGTGGCCCAACGCAAAGATTTATGGCCTCGATTCTTCATCCGATATGCTTGAGAGAGCAGAGTCGGAATTCCCTGAAATCACCTGGATTAAAGCAGACCTTAACGATTGGAGGCCGATGGAAAACTATGACATCATATTTTCCAACGCAACTCTGCAATGGATTATAAAGGTTGATCGCTTGGTTGAGCTGGCCTTTGAGGGATTAACAAACGGAGGCGCCTTGGCCTTCCAGGTACCAAACAATGAAGATTCCCCTTATCAGCAATGCATAATCACTTTGGCTGGGCAAGATGAGTGGAGCGGCGTTTTTAGAGATTTAATAAATCCAATCAGATACAGCCCTATGAAGTTCTACTATGAGATGCTTTCGAAACGATCGTCACGCATGGACATTTGGGAGACTCGATACTACCAGATAATGGACGGTCCAGAATCAATCTTAGAGTGGGTCAGTGGAACCGGCCTCCGCCCCTACCTTGAAGCACTGGGCACCGATTTAGAGCAGGAGAAATTCAAAACAGAACTTCTTGAGTTGTACCGCGAAAGCTACCCGAGAAGTTCCAACGGAAAGGTCCTTTTCCCTTTCAATCGACAGTTTGTAATCGCTTATAAATAGATTTCAACATTTTTCTTCTACGGACGCACGAAGCTCACCACTGAGAAGCTTATCAGGGCAAGCACTTCGACAATAGTCCCCATTAAAAAACCAGCTTCATAGGGTAGCCGAACTGGATTAAACCTTAGCACTGACGGAAACCCTATGGGGAAAATACCTGCCGTCTGTTCCGTATTGACCCATATTTCATTTAATCCTGCCCACTGGTAATCGCAATACAATTATGATAGATTGATTCGGTCAAACAACGCGCTATGGATATCCAAAACTGGTAAATGGTCCAATGAGATAGGTGGTGCAGGAAATGGGACTACAGCTGCACCCGATAACCAATTCACGATTCTCTTTTTTGGGCGAAAGCTCCACCTATCATCAACCGAGATATCCAATAAACCGCATTTGACAAGGGACGCTATTCGTATCCTGAATCGGTAAATCGGGAGCAGCCGAATCGTCGGCTTTTAGGGATGAAAAACATGAACGATAAGCTTTTTATTCGACTGCGCCTTTGGCCTGTTCTGGCTTGGGCTGCTTCACTGCTCTGGATCTTTCCTGTGATTGCTCAGCAGGCGGTCCCGGTCATTGTCAAAGAGGTTAAAACGGATCGCTTTGTAGATCGTGTGGAGGCACTCGGAACGCTGCGTGCAAACGAATCTGTGGAATTGACGGCGACTGTCTCCGAAATCGTGACGGCCATCCATTTCGAAGACGGGCAACGGGTGGAGACCGGCAAAATACTGGTGGAAATGACAAACGAAGAAGAGCACGCACTGATCGAAGAGGCCGCCTCTACCGCCGCCGAGGCCAAGAAACAGTATGATCGCGTGCGACCTCTTACTAAAGTCGGGGCCGCCTCCAAAGCCACACTCGACCAGCGCCGACGAGAATACGAGACTGCCGAGGCGCGACTCCGTGCCATCGAATCACGGCTGCGGGACCGGTTGATTATCGCTCCGTTTTCCGGCGTGGTCGGTTTGCGGAATATCAGTGTGGGTGCGCTTATCCAGCCGGGGGATATCGTGACGACCTTAGACGATGACCGGGTCATGAAACTCGATTTTACCGTGCCGGCGATTTTTTTGGCGACCCTCAAACTTGGTCTGTCCATAGAAGCAAAAGCCCCCGCCTTTGCTGGGCGTAAATTTGAAGGAAAGGTGTCCAGCATCAACAGTCGCATCGACCCGACCACCCGGTCGGTTACCGTCCGAGCCGTGTTGCCCAATTCTGACCGGTTGCTGAAGCCGGGTCTGCTGATGACTGTCGAGTTGTTGAAAAACCCGCGGGAGGTTTTGATGATTCCCGAAGAGGCGCTGATTCCCACCGGCCGGCAAAACCACGTTCTGGTGGTGGATCGTTCTGCCGACCCGCCGGTATCTCAACGCCGCCGAGTCACCATCGGCGGCCGAAGACCTGGAGAGGTGGAAATTCTTGACGGCCTTCGAGCCGGCGAATTCATCATTATCCACGGTACGCTCCGTGCTCGTCCGGCACAACCGGTGAAGATCATCGCCGTTGACAGGGGAGATGAACCGCTGGAGGATCTTTTAAGCCGGGTACCTGGAAGGCCAAACTGATGTTTCTATCCGATCTGTCGGTCAAACGACCCGTGTTTGCCTCTGTGATTTCGCTGCTGCTGGTTGTGTTCGGACTTGTCGCGTTCGGCAGGCTGCCCTTGAGGGAATACCCGGACATTGATCCCCCTGTGGTGTCCATCGAGACCATTTATCCCGGTGCGTCCGCAAGCGTCGTGGAAACAAGAATCACTGAACTCGTTGAAGAACGAATCGCGGGCGTCGAAGGCATTGAATTCATCGAGTCGTCCAGTGAAGACGGTCGTTCCGTGGTTACGGTGGAATTTGATACAGACCGGGATGTGGATGGCGCAGCCAACGATATTCGCGACCGGGTCTCGGCCATCCTCGATGACCTGCCGAACGAGGCCGACCCGCCGGAAATCCAAAAGGTGGATTCCAACGACGACGTTATCATGTGGTTAAATCTGGTCAGTGATCGCATGACTGTTCCGGAGTTGACAGATTACGCCGACCGATATCTGGTTGACTATTTTTCCGTTTTAGATGGTGTGGCGCGCGTAAGAATCGGCGGCGGTCAAAGCTATGCCATGCGGATTTGGCTGGATCGCAAAACCATGGCAGCCCGGGGTATTACGGTGAACGATGTCGAAAACGCTTTGCGTGCCGAAAATCTGGAGCTGCCCGCCGGAAGCATCGAATCCCATGAGCGACAGTTTACGGTGCGGGTCCAACGAGCCTTTCGAGATGTGGAAGATTTCAGGCGGCTGGTCATAACCCGTGGCAGGAACGGCCATCTGCTTCGGTTGGGCGATATCGCCCGGGTCGAACGCGGCACCGAAGAAGACCGTACCTTTTTCAGGGGCAACGGCGTTGCCATGGTGGGTATTGGCATCATTAAGCAGTCGACCGCCAACACGATCGATGTCGCCCGCAGCGCCAAAACGGAAAAGTTGCGTCTCAACCCCATTTTGCCCGAAGGAATGGAAATCAAGCAGAGCTACGATACCTCGGTTTTTGTCGAAGGCGCCATTCGTGAGGTATATAAAACCCTTTTCATCGCCATCGGTTTGGTCATTCTGGTCATCTTTTTGTTTTTGGGAAGCGTTCGGGCCACTGTGGTGCCTGCCGTGACCGTTCCGGTTTCCATTGTTGCCAGTTTTATCGTCTTGTACGCACTGGGGTTTTCGGTCAATCTGCTCACGTTGTTGGCCCTGGTTTTAGCCATCGGATTGGTGGTGGACGATGCCATCGTGGTTTTAGAGAATATTTATCGGCGTATGGAGGAAA
This sequence comes from Deltaproteobacteria bacterium, assembly GCA_024644775.1. Next base: position 4,656 of record JAHEHB010000143.1, on the reverse strand, counting down.
AGGGCGAATCGAATCTGGTCGCGGCATTTAGTGGCACCCGTCAGGTGGGCTTCGCCGTCATCGCCACTTCCCTGGTGCTGATTGCGGTTTTTGTGCCCATCGCCTTTTTGCAGGGCGACGTGGGACGTCTGTTTTCGGAGTTTGCGATTACCATGGCGGCAGCGGTCTTTTTTTCCAGCCTGGTCGCGCTCAGCCTCTCATCCATGCTGGCATCCAAAATCTTAAAACCGAAATCAGGCAGAAAAAACGGAAACCCGCTTACAGAGCGGCTTTTCTGGTCCGTCCGCAAAGGATATCGCCTTATGCTAAAGAGTGCTCTGCGGAGACCGCTTCTGGTTTTGATCTTTTTTGCGGCGCTGACAGGCAGCTCGGTGTGGTTGTTTCGACAGATTCCCACCGAATACGCTCCAAAGGAAGACCGGGGTGCGTTTTTCGTTATTGTCAACGGCCCGGAAGGGGCATCTTACGCTTATATGAAGGAGTACATGGATGAAATCGAGCGGCGGCTCATGCCATTTGTTGAAAGCGGGGAAGCCACCCGGCTGCTGGTCCGCGCCCCCCGCTCGTTTTCGAACATCGAAAATTTCAGTACGGGGATTGTGATTTTTGTGCTCAACGATTGGAACCGGCGGCGATCCGCCTGGGCTATCATGGGGGAAGTGCGTACGCGCCTTGCCGGGCTGCCTGGTGTTCGAGCATTTCCGGTCATGCGGCAGGGATTCGGCGCCTCCATTCAAAAGCCTTTCCAGTTTGTGATCGGCGGCGGTACCTATGAAGAGCTGACCGAGTGGCGGGACACGCTGTTGGAACAGATTGAGATTGAAAATCCGGGGCTGCTGGGGATCGATTGGGATTATAAGGAAACCACCCCCCAACTGCAGGTAAACATCGATTACGACCGGGCCGCCGAGCTGGGGATCACCATCGGCAATATCGGCCGCACCCTAGAGACGATGCTGGGTTCCCGCAGGGTGACAACCTATATTGATGCGGGTGAAGAGTATGACGTGATTTTAGAAGGGGAGCGTAGCACCCAACGCACACCCACGGATTTACAGAATATGTATGTGCGTTCCTCCCGCAACGGCGATCTGATTCCGTTGTCCAACCTGGTCATCCTGGAGGAATTCGCCGATTCAGATACCTTGAACCGCTACAATCGCATCCGAGCCATCACGCTACAGGCCAACCTTTCCGACGATCTGGCACTGGGCGATGCCCTCGAATACATGGAAAGCCTCGTCAAAAAGCATCTACCAGATAATGTCATTATTGATTACAAGGGACAATCCCGGGATTATAAAACCTCTACGCAGTCCATTGTCTTTTTATTCCTTCTGGGTGTGCTGGTTGTGTTTCTCGTACTTTCCGCCCAGTTTGAAAGCTACATTAATCCGTTTGTGATCATGCTGACGGTTCCGCTGGCCATGGCAGGTGGACTGCTGGGGCTTTACCTTACCGGTGGTACCTTGAATCTCTATAGTCAGATCGGGTTGATCATGTTGGTCGGTCTGGCGGCCAAAAACGGGATTTTGATCGTCGAGTTCGCCAACCAGCTTCGGCAGAGGCAAATGTCCTTTTATCGCGCCATTCTTAAAGCCGCCGATGTGCGGCTTCGGCCCATCGTCATGACCGGCATCACCACCGCCGCAGGCGCCATCCCCTTGATCCTCTCCTCCGGAGCCGGGGCGGAAACCCGAAAAGTGATCGGCATCGTCGTTCTGGCAGGGGTCTTGTCGGCAACCGTCTTTACGTTATTCATCGTACCGGTCGCATATAGCCTGCTTTCCCGGCGAACGGGAATACCGGGAGAGGTGAGCCGGCGCCTTGAGCGGGAGCAGGCCCTGGCACGAAAAAAAACCGTTCCAAGACCTTAAAAAACGCATGCAAGTTTGGATCTATTGTGATTGCCGTTTATCGTAAATACTGAAACGAATTGAAAAAGGAGGTTTTATCATGGCAATTTGTCACGAAATGAAGGAAGGGGATATATTCTTCTGTGAATTGTGTGGATTAGAACTACGAGTTGAGAAAACCTGTAGTTGCGGAACCGGTGAGGGTGCATGTTCAGTGCCCCTTCAGTGCTGTGGGAAGGACATGTCAAAGAAGTAGAGAAAAACTCAAACCCATTTATTCCATAGAAAAACCACGCGCCCATGAAAGCGGAGGATAACATGCTCTTAGCTTCCTCATTTCTCAAAACCATCCTGGAGAAAGCCGGCGGCAGCCTATGAAATGTTGTCAAGCCGACACTTGTCTCTATAAAGCGAAAAAAGGGAGTAGGAATAAAGTTGTCGCAAAAACCGGGCTGCCATCAATTGACCATCAACACCGAAAGATCTTTGGCCAAATGAAGAACCTTCTGGGAAACGCTTCCGAGGATAAGTTCCCGAATGCCGGAAAATCCTCTCCGCCCGAGGACCACAAGGGTGTACCCGTTTTTGGATTCGGAAACGATATCCCTGGCGACCCCGTTCTTTTTCGTCTCCGGCTTCAGCGAGATCTGGGCGGCATCGAAACCCACTTTAACAAGGAGCGCTTTTGCCTTCTGCATGGCGTCTTCCACCAGAATCTTTTTTTTATCCTCAAGCGCGCAGAAAGTGGTCTGCTGGGATTGAAAATATGAGGTCAATTCCGGACTGTTCATTTCACACAATGCCGCCGTGTCCTGGAGCACATGAAACAGCGTAACACGGCTATCCGATGTGAACGTATCTGCAACGAATCTAACCGCGCGCATGGCATTTTCCGAATCATCGAAAGCAATCAAAATTTTTTGCTTCATTGATAATTCCTCCTTTATTTTCTGCCTCTCAAACCGATAAGCGCCTCCTAAAAACATCAGAGGCGCTTATCGTATATCAATTGAACCAGGCGGATGCAAAAGCCTCCATGCCGGGTTATAGTTGCTGCAAGAAATTGGAAGCAAAGTTAATCATTCGAACAAAAGGATAGGCCATAGCGGATACTGTTACAATCACAAAAAATGCTGTCATGAATTCTTTTGCCATTTTCGCCTCCTTTAGTATGTTTTTACGGATTCAAGCTAATTCTAATCAAATGAAATGTACAATCGACTCTTTACATGTTAAACATTTGAACGATGCGTCCAATTGTCAATAAGGATTTTTCTTTGGTTTGCTGGCTAGTTCAACAGAGCTTCCGGCATCACATTACGGGGATCTGCTTCGCCTTGCCTGTTGAGATTGCAGAGCAGGCGGCACCGATGGGTATGACCTAGGAAGGAAAGATTTGGCCCCGGCGAGCCATTTTTTCGGATCACATGATCAAGACGGTTCATTCGCAAGATGGATACAGGAGGACTATGGTGCCCTGTCAGGCGATCCATCGGCCGGATGAATGCGGATCAATCGGCCTAAGGCCTCATCCGTAAGCGCATACAGAAAACCATCAGGACCCTGTCGAACGTCGCGTACGCGGGCTCCGATGCGAATTTCTTCTTCATCGGTCACGCGACCGTCTCTTGTGAGAATAATCCGTCGCACGTCCTGTGCGATCAATCCACCCGCAAACAGATTGCCCCGCCATTCCGGGAAGCGGTCTCCGCTGTAAAAAACCAAACCGCTGGGGGCTATCGCGACCTGCCAGACAAGAGCCGGATCAATCATACCGGGGCGGGATTTCTCGTCGCTAATACTGAGGCCGAAATACTCGCGGCTGTGTGTTACCAGTGGCCAACCGTAATTGCCCCCCTTTCGGATGAGATTCAGCTCATCGCCACCGAGAGCGCCGTGCTCGCTGGCCCAGACACGCTCCGACTCCGGGTCCCTCGTCAAACCCTGGATGTTGCGATGACCGTAACTCCAGATGAGCGGGTCAACAGTCTTCTCTCCGACAAAAGGATTGTCGATTGGCGCCTCTCCATTGGTGGTGACGCGCAAGATCTTTCCCAAGCGGCCGGAACGGTTTTGTGCCTGCTTGCGAATCCAGTCTCCCCCGAGTCGTATGGGAGGATTACCGCCGTCTCCCACACTGACGAGAAGGGTCTTGTCCGGAAGCCACAGAAAGCGAGACCCAAAATGCTGATTTCCCCGCTTGGCCTGGGAGGTTTCGCAGATCACCGCCAGTTCATTCAACTCCCCGTCGCTGAAGACACCCCGTGCCACCCTTAGCCGATTGGCTTTCGCATCGCCATGGGCATAACTGATGTACACACGTTGATTGTCGGAAAAATCAGGATCAATGGTGACATCCAACAGGCCTGCCTGACCGGAGGCAAAGATTGCCGGCAGACCAGGGATCGGTTTCGGTTGCAGAACGCCTGCCGTCACGACCCTCAGTCGGCCGGGACGCTCTGTGATGAGCATCCTACCGTCCGGCAGCCACACCATCCCCCAGGGATGCTCCAATCCCTCGATTATTACCGTGGTTGCAAAACCATCCGCCATGGGTACATTGGAGGTGCTGAGGTAAGGTGCCCCTCTATCCCCCCATACCTTTCCAGCAGCCAAAAATAGGACAAAAAATGCGAAAACCCAAAGACATTTCTTACGGATCTTAAAAAACAGCGACACTTTTCGTTCCTCCGTTGTTAAATATTTTCGATTCATCGGAAACATTCAAAATCGGCCATGACAAATCATTGATTTCTCCGTACACTCATTACCAGAAAAATGCAATGCTCTTAAGTGTCTA
>JAHEHB010000142.1 GCA_024644775.1 Deltaproteobacteria bacterium | reverse complement strand
AAATTCACTGAGCATGGGTTTTAGAAAGACCCCAAAGGTTCGATTGGTGCCCCACGCTATTGTCATGATAAAAACGGCGGCGGATACAACAATATATCCGTAAAAAATAGAATATGTTTTAGATCGTGTCCCCATTCGTCCCTAACGCTTGATTCAATGGATTTATCTTTATATCTCAAAAACTGATCGGTTCCAGATTCAGAGTTCAAGGTTCAAGGGTTACAACCGATGGACGCGGCTCGTAATAGTGATCAAGATCTGGAATACCCGGCATAACCGCATAATTCTTTGGATGAAACGCCTTTATAACCAAGATGAAAACAGGATCCCTTTCATACCAATTGTGTGGGGTTTTTCAACCCGGAACGTTGAAATCTGAACCATTCAACCCAGGGGTCCCCTGCAAGTACGCCTTCAGTTCACGACATGGATTTCTTCTTTTTCCGAAAGATAAACGCTTGACATCTGCAGCAAAGTAGGAAAAAGCATGAGATGTGTCAAGGCAAGATAGGTTTTACATTGAATCCGAAAACAGTTATATAGTACCCAAATGTGTACAGAAAAAATGTAACCGTATCGGAATTTGGTTATTCGTTCCAATAACAACAGTTTCAAAGGATGGGGTTATGAAAGCAATTGTTTCTCATGGCATCAAGGATTTTAGGCTTGAGGATCGCCCTGCACCCGAACCCGGGGAGCATGATGTACTGGTTGCCGTTCGTTATTGTGGCATCTGTGGAACCGATGTTCATATGTACCATGGTTCCTGGGAGCTTAACACCGGTTGCACGCCAGGACATGAGGTATCCGGTGTTATCCAAGAAACCGGATCGAAGGTGACGAAATTTGCACCGGGAGACCGTGTTGCGATCGATCCGGGCATCACCTGTCAGGTTTGTGAATTTTGCAGAAGCGAAAAGCCGGGACTATGCGAAAACCGGTGCAGTATGTACCATTATAAGGGCGGCGGATTTGCAGAGCTTACCTGCATTCCAGAACAACAAGCATATCATATCCCGGAAGGAATGCCCCTCGAATGGGGCGCTTTTTTGGAGCCGGCATCCTGCTGTGTTCACGGTGTGGATCGCGCAGAAATAAAACCAGGGCAATCAGTGGCCATATTAGGAGGAGGCGCCATTGGATTGATGATAATGCAGATGGCATTGTTATCAGGTGCCACAACGCTGATTGTTTCCGAGCCCCAAGCGCAGCGCCGGAACATTGCCGAATCTCTGGGAGCATCGGCAACAGTCGACCCGACTCAGCAGAATACGGTTGAAGCGATTAAAGATACGTCAAACGGTGGGGTTGACGTTGTCTTTGAAAGCGCCGGGCTTCCCCAGACCGTCTCCCAATGCTTTGAAGTGACGAAACCAGGCGGAAAGATCGTTCTTTTCGGAGTAAATGATCCGGAAGTTCGCGTAGAATTCAGTCCCTATCAGGTGTTTCGTAAAGAGCTATCGGTTCTGGGGTCTTTACTCAGCCATGACAGCTATCCAAGAACCATGGAGTTATTGGCCTCAGGAAGGCTTCAGGTCCAGCCTCTCATTAGTCATACCCTGTCACTTTCAAAATTTATGGAAGCGTTGCAGATGCACGAACGGCAGCAAGGGGTCAAAATCCTGGTTACCCCGTTGGATGTGCAAAAAGACAGGGATTCGTAAAGTAAGAGTTATAACTGACCGGATGTGACATCCAAATCTTCGAGCAATTTCTGATAACCTGGATCTTGATATCGACCCAGAAGAAAAGCGGGTGCATATTCGGGCAGGTCATCACCCGTAACATGTTTTGCAAGCAATTCACCGGCTGCCATAGCGGCCATAATACCGAATCCGGATAAGGCACCGATAAGATAAGCGCCTTTGACGGGTAGCGGGCCTATCAGTGGTCTATTTTCCTTAGTCTTGCAATAATATCCACCGTCTACAACAGGCCGGCTCAATTTTTCTAGGTAAACGGATAAGCCCGGAATCATTTGTGCTAAACCTCGGATAACGATTTCGCCATACGCATCGTTAAAAGTGGGGGGGATGACCGGCTCATGAATTTCAATATCGTATGTCCACAGCGCCAATATCGTATGACTACCGGATCCACCTTCCGGCCGAAAATGGACACCACCGGGAAACGCCCGCAACAACCAGCGTGTGTCATCGCTGGATGCCAGCTCCTTGCGCTCCTCGTCACTCCAGTATGGTGTGGTTGGGTCCTCCCAGATCATAAGCGGCGTCTCTCGGGAAACGATGCCCCGAGGATCGTTAAAGGCCACTTTTCCATGCAGTTCGTTGAACACGGGAAAGTCTACCCCGATCATGGCCCCCATTTCCTGCAAAAATGGTCCGGCGGCAATGATGATGGTGGGGGTTGAAACCTGCAATGGTCCGCTGCCCGTGCTCACGTGAACGGTTTCGATTCGATCCGCTTTCGTTTTAACGTCGGTGATACGGCCGCTTAGAAACGTTACGCCTTGCGTTTTTGCCTGATTGAGCATGTACATGCCGAATTGTTGTGCGCTCAGCCAGCCACCGCGTCGAACATGCAGCATGGCAATCGCCTGATCGGTGATAAACGGGAATTGGCGCCGTATTTGGGCGGAATCAAACACAAGGTCGGCGCCGGTGAGCTGAGAATTAAAGCCCTGCGAGATAGGGGGTGGATAGGGGGGATCATCGTCTTTCCCGTCGTGGCAACGCAACGACCCGGCCCCCAGTTGTGAAATCTCTTTGGCTGACCGTCTCATTCTCGTTACCTGATCCGTATCACCCGTCAAAAAAACATATCCTCGTCGATTTAAGTGAAAATAATTATCGCTTTCATCCGCCAGTTCTTCTATCAAATCGATGCTGCGATTCATAAAGCTGACCATTGTATTATCGGGTCCCGGCCACCAATTGCGATAGCATTCGGTCGATTTATCACTCGTTAAGGTAAGCGGTGACCGCTCATCCACCAATAAGATGTCTTTAACGCCCTGTTTTACAGCTAAATGGTAAGCCGCAGAAATACCGGCGATGCCGGCACCGCATATCACCACATTTGCACGTAAAGTCTTCATTGAAGGTCCTTTTGATTAATAACAAGAGGTTACTGGTATCGTTAGCATAATATCATAAAGTTATGATTCCGACCACTATGATTTAAACATGAACGAATCTCAGAGGTTTGAGACGGGCGCTATCGTAAGTAGATGTCGGGCCAGCAATCGTTGGCCGTATGAAAACTGACCCGAACCGCCGCTTGCGAAGGGGTTCCGATTTGCCATAGAAAAATCTCGTAGTCAGCCGTGTCGTGCTCATGTCCTTCGCTGCAGGCGCCGAAAACGAGATACGACCCGTTCGGTGAGACTTTAGGGAAATACTCGTGACTGAAATCACCCGGTAAATCCAACCAGAGATCGCGACCGACAGAATTCGAAACGACCTTGTAGAAGGCATTCTGCTTTCGCCCCCCCTTGTCCACATAATAGAGATAGGATGAATCGGGTGACCAAGAAAGCTGGCATCCGTCGCCGATTCGACGAACCTTCCCGCCTTGCTCGTAAACCGCCGTTGCCTGCTTTCGCCCTCGCAGGGTAACGGCCATCGCTTTGCGGTTGGAACTGAAGGATGGAGTATGGAGCACAACACCTGCCGGTATCGAACCCTGACCGGATTTAAACAGCAAGGTTTCCCGGCCGGTGTTAAGATCCTGTGCGACAAATTGTTCGCCGTTCCGTTGGTAATAGACGGTATGGCCGTCTTTTGACCACGTCGGAACATTGCCGCTGGGGGTGATCAGGCGCTCTTTACGTGTTTTGAGATCCAATAGATAAACAGACCACGGGTGCAAATTGCGCTGAGAAACCCAGGGCTGATGGGACCGTGAAAAGACGATTTTACTCCCATCGGGAGAAATCCTCGGAAAATAATCGACATGAGGGTGCCTTGTCAGCCGGGTGATCTTCAAGTCCGGCAAGCTCAGCATTAAAATATCATGATTTCCAAATCGATTGGAACTCCATACAATGAATCCCTCCAAATCCCTTGTGGCTGTTTCCAATCGGCGCAAGTCATGCTCGGTCGATTTGACCGCCTGGCCTTTATGAGGAGGGTTGAGCGCACCGATTTTTTGGGTGCTTCTGAGCTGAATACCGAGAAAAACCAGCCCCACTAATAAAAAGAACACGGCAGTGGCCGTCACTAGGGTCTTTCTAAAAGTACCGACTGCCGGTGATGGAGTTTTCCGCCGGCGTCTGAATCTGAGAATAAAGACAATCAGGCCGGTAATCCCCAAGCTATAATCAATTAATTGACCCCAGATATGGATGCAGAGCATGGTAACCACCGATTGGGCTTTGTCAAAACCGGCCAACACCAGTGCAAATGCGCCGCCGGCTTCATAGGTGCCGAAACTCATAAATGAGGGTACCGGCAGACTGGCGGCACCTTCGGCACTCAACAGCGACGTAAGGATGCTGATTACCGGCAGATCTGAAAATACGGGAAAACTGGGGCGAACAACCCCCTCAAATAAACAATAAATACCGGTATATTTGCTTATCCGAACTGCCAACGACAAGAGGATGACTTTGGGAAATACACCGGCGGCGCGAACAAAATCCAGCGAAATGGTGAATTCATCCATAAACGTCAAGATACGAAGAACGATTCGATTCTCCCCGACTCGACGGAAAAATTTCCTGAAAAGTTCGACACTGAATTTGATACCCCAGAAGAGAAAAACGGTAAGAAAAGCCGTCAGTAGGACGAGAACAATGGATGCCGTTATCAGCCATCCCTGAACGGTGTTATGGATCAGCTGAAAAAAAATGACAACGATGATAATGAACAAAAGTGCAATGAAGTCGAACATAAAGCTGATGGAAAGGGAGGAGAGACAATTTTTGCCGGAAACGTTGTATCCCCGATTCATCATGGCGATGTAACTCAGTTCGCCGATTCGAGCCGGCAGCAAATCCACAAACATATTTCTGCAGAGTGTGACCAGGTAGGTGTGGAAAACACTCGGCACATCTTTTTCATTACCGGCCGCAATAATCAGCCGATACCGGATGGCTCTGAAATACGCCTGCACCAATGCAAAGCAGAGGTACAAACCCACCAGACTCAGCGAGGTATTTCGCAGAACCGTGAAAATCTGAGGTCGATTCGCCGGTTCAAGACCCGTTGAAACCATGCGAAGCATGATCGCAATCATCAACATGGAAGTGCCGATGGAAATGGCTATTTTTCCGATAAATTCCGATCTCGTTTTCATTTGTATCTATTTTTCCCTGCCAAGGCAAAGAACGTTCGGGGCCAGATGATATCGTCGAAATGAACACAAAATGTTACGAAACCCGTCAGTTTCGCTTCAGGTACGAGATATCTCCTCCAAACAGCAGCCTCTTGGGTGATGAATCGAAAAACGGGTGCAAAGACATCGCCAGCCAATTTCGAATGTTGTCACGGGTTTCGATGCCTTGCGTTATGCGGACAGTGATATTTGATTGGGTCATGAGATAGTCAATACACCGTTCCAGCGAATATGCGACTGCATTCGTATATGTCTCATGATGAGTGAAATGAAAGCCATAGGTTTTAATTTTTTCAATCACAAGGGGATGAAAGTATGGACGGTGCTTTGCATACCCTTCCGCAACGGTTTGAGAAAAAAATAGCCCAAGCGTGTATCACCTCCGCAGTAATCTCAATTCGTGAAATTCCGGGGTCGTTCGCTCACTCTTTACCCCTCCCTGAAAATATCCTCAAGCGCCTTTTGCATCCCTCGGTTCAAGATGATGTGTAAGTTGTCCTCGACGGACGCTGTAAATTTTCCATCTAAAAGGCGGTTGAGATTCGTCCCCCACAAATCGAAACGGCCAAGAACGATGAAAACAAACTCACTGACGCTTTGTCTATCATTTATGTCTATCTGTCGGTACGCATCGAAAAAAAATTTTGCGTTTTCCCTGTCGTTGATAAAATATTTTTCTCCATGCCCTCTGTGAGGGTTTCTATAGGCGTAAACCATACCATTTTGCCCTACGCCATCTCCCCGCATAAAAACAAGGTATGCAGCAAAAGCAAAGGATAGAAACGGGGGCACAATTTCTTGTTTTTCACAAAGGTCAACAATCGTAGGGACAATTCTTTCAGCAACTTTGGAGGTAATATTGAGGGATAATGTCAGAAGTTTGTGATGGATATCAGGATTCAGGAATCTCTCGAAGATGGCATTCGAATATGCCCTTGCCTCGTCATAGGGGATATCGATACTTCTGCATGCTTCATCATAGATCAACGTTTTGGTGAAACGACCCACCAGCGGGTCTTTTATGCTTTCTCTCACAGATTCATTCCCAATGAGATAAGATGGAGCGATCATTGACGTATGTGCACCGCATAAAATTCGCATCTTTTTCTGATGGTCTATTTCTAAGTCTTCTACAAATTGAACATTTAGTTCCGGAACCCGATCAAGGGGAAGCTTCTTTTTTACACCCCCTGTTTTATCCTCAATGACCCACAGATGAAAGGGCTCCCCTATGGATAAGGCGTTGTCCACATATTCCAGTTCTTTGTGCAGCTTAGCCGATTCATCAGAGCCGGGCTTTCCTGTAATGATAGAGTCGACAACAGCGTTGCATATGGTGACATACCCATCAAACCAGGATCGAAAAGGGCTTTCCAAATTGAATCGACTCATGATTTCAAGAACACATCGCTTCAACATATCTCCACTTCGGTAATTCAGCTCGGTGGGGATGATAACCAATCCGGAATTATTGGATTTTCCCAGGTGTTTGTACCGTTCATAAAGGAAAAGGGTTAATTTTGCCGGATAGGAAATCGGTGGAGTGGCATCCTGCTTGTCGTCCGGATGAATCCTGATACCTGCTTCCGTTGTCTGAGAAAAGACAAATTCCAGAGCGGGATTCCTCGCAAGTAAAAGGGTATCTTTCCAGTACGCTTCTGATTTGAACGCCAATATCCGGCTCATGGAAGAAACGATGGTTCGTTCATCGATCACTTTGCCTTCCCTCAATCCCCTCAAGACGGTGGTATACAAACAATCCTGCTCGTTTAAGGCAGATACGAGATCTTCTTGAGATAATAGATCCGGATTTATCGGTTGAAGCGCAACCCCCCTCCCAAGGAATAGACCCCTTTGGTTCATCCGATCAATCATCCAGTATATAAAGGATCGAACAAAATTTCCTTCACCAAAGGTAATAAACTTTTCCCTGTGCCGAAGCATATCCTTTGTCGGCACATGAACGCCTTTCGACTGCGCCGCTTCCGTGAACCCCGGATCCATTAGCAACGTTTTGTTTAAGACCGGTAAATTCTTGTTATCCATAATCTCTTATAGAATCGTGGTCAAAAAAAAACAAACAGATAGTTAAAAACGCGCGTCTCACTAGTACCCCATCTCTTCGTTGACAAGGACCACAGAAAAGTGATCGATGTCCCCCGGCTTTTTGTACAAAATCAAAAGTGCCGCACAGATTCTTTGCGCAGCGTTGCAATCATCGCAGTTTCCGGTCTCTACACAGGGAACCTTGGGCGTCAAACGAATCGCATTGAGTACTGCCGCATGAGTCCTGGTTCTGTGGATGGCCAGGTCGAGAGAATCCACGAGTTTGTTTGTTCCGGCAACAACGATGACTTTTTTGGGACCTGAGCAAGTGCCGGCGACTCGGTTTCCGCCACCGTCAAGATTCACCAAAAAACCATCTTTGGTAATGGCATTCATACCGGTCAGAAAAACGTCGACGCCTCGTTGTTTTCTTTTTAGCTCTAACCTGCGTGCAGGATCACCGTCTGCATCCCAATGATCATGAACCGTAACCCCTTTGCTCCTTAATTCTTTGACAATCCCCAAACCTTCCCGGAGGGTGACGGAGCCGCCGATTCCGACAGTTTCTTTCGGGTTGATTTGTTCAGCGATGAAATCTCTTGCTTCGTCGGCGGTTTCAAAAAAATGCGCATCAAACCGTTTTTTCTTCAATGCGTCCAAAATTTTCGGCACACTTTTTCGAATTTTCTCTTTTTCAAATTCAATCATCAGTTTCTCCTTATTTTCGATTAAACTAATGCATACCCAAAATAACTATTTACGATTATCTTCTAGGTAAAACCGCCATTTGCAAAACATATCCACCGGATGCGGATCGGGCGGTGCAAAAAAACACTCTACTTGTATGCGCGGATCGATCTCCTTTGCAAATGATTCAAACTCCCCTCGATGCATCTCCTTACAAACATATTCACCAAGGCCTCTTCGAAGGCGGGCCTCCTGCGTTGGACAAGATGGAACCGACAGGATCACATCATCCACAGCTTCCTCAATTTGATACCCTACCAGGATACACCAAGGAAAATACCGCATGGCCTTTACAAAGCCTTGCAAGCCCTTTTCTTGAATACCAAATTTAGCCAACAAGTCCTTTGCAGCCATTCCGCCAACACGTGCCCAAACTTGCTCATTTATTCTTTCAGCGGTCGGCTGGTCAAACCGCTCGGCGATGTATATAAACCAAAAGGCATCCATCACGCGATAGTGCCGGAGGAAAAATTCAATGTACTTCCGAAGATCCGGCGCTTCCATCTTTTCAAAGATATCTAAATTCACAGATTTCCCCCCTCTATGAAAATATCTTTCAATATCGTATGAAACTTTATGGAATGACGAATGATAATTGATCCGCCTCGGCAGAACGAACTGTGGATGTCGCTCGCGCAGCGCAGGCGCTTGCGCCGCGTGTCGCTCTGCTCTTTTTAACAAATAAAATAGAAAGAATTCCTCAATTCGATATTCTTCAATCGACATTCGTCATTAACTTTAGTCACTCCTACAATTTACCACTCGAAATATTTTGCAAAATGCAATATACCATACTTAGGCATTAATAGAGGTTAAATATTTCGAGGACATCTGAAAGATTGGTCTCGGAAACTGTATTAATTGTGGCTCTTCACCCTATTAGAGGTTGCCGCATATCGGTGGCTGTCTAATATTATGGGAAAAGCAGACTGCTCCTGCATATTGTCTTAAGAAGGCGGGCAGCTGTCATTTTTCCATAAAGGAACGAAGCCTTCATGAAATGGACACCGGAAGCAGAAACGGCGGTAAAAAAAGTGCCTTTTTTTGTTCGAAAACGCGTTCGCACTCGGGTTGAAAAAGAGGCCACCGACGCCGGCAAAATGGTCGTGTCTCTGAATGACGTCAAGGCCACCCAGGCGCGGTATCTCAAGAATATGGAATCTGAGATCAAAGGGTACCAACTGGATGCCTGTTTCGGCCAGAGCGGCTGCCCCAACCGCGCAAATATAAGTGATGAATTGGTGCAAAATTTGGAATCGTTGCTTAAGGAGGAGGATCTGTTAGGATTCTTAAAGCAACGCGTCAAAGGAGAACTGAAATTCCACCATGAATTTAGAGTAACGGTTGCAGATTGCCCCAATGCCTGTTCACAGCCTCAAATTAAAGATATTGGGATTCTTGGCGCCTGTATTCCCACGCTGACAGACGAATCCTGCAACCGGTGTGACGCCTGTGTTGATGCTTGCAGGGAGGACGCAATCAGTTTGAATGATGAGAAACCGATGCCTGAAATTGATTATCAGAAATGTTTAAGTTGCGGTCAATGCATGGCAGTTTGTCCTACCGGTACATTAGGTGAAGGTAAAAAAGGATATCGGGTGCAGGTGGCCGGAAAATTGGGCCGGCATCCGCAACTTGCCAGAGAGCTTCCTGGTATCTTCGATCAGGAAGAAGTCGTAAACATCGTAAAGGACTGTATTGACCTTTACAAAAAAAATAGCCTTCACGGCAAACGGTTTGCAGAGATCTTTACCGATGTTGAACACCGCAACCTGTTAGAAAGAGTGTCACAACGATACGGTGAAAAGGAGAAATCTATTTGAAACACGCTCAGAAAACCACAAACCCGCAGGAAGCTGCGGAATTCCAGGCCAAAAAATTAGAAGAATATTTTTTAAAGCAAACTGGCGCCATCATTGCCTATAGCGGTGGTGTGGACAGTGCACTGCTTGCTTATGCCGCCAATCGTGCGTTGGGGGATCGAATGGCAGCAGTTTTGGCAGACAGCCCTTCATTGGCCCGAAGAGAGTATCAGTGTGCGATTGATTTTACTGAAAATCACAACATCCCCCTTCGCATCGTTCACACAAACGAGATGGAAGATACCTTCTATCTGGCAAACCAAGGTAACCGGTGCTATTATTGCAAAAAAGCTCTTTTTGAAACAGTGAAAGAGCTCCAGCGGCAGCTGGCAGCATCGTTAAAAGATACCCCCTGGCCCCTGTTTTATGGAGTGAATACAGACGATTTAGGCGATCACCGCCCGGGGATTCAAGCAGCTCGTGAGGAAGCCATTCTTGCACCCTACGTGGAATTGGGGATCGATAAAACGACGATTCGAGCGATCTCTGCCCACTATGGTCTCGAAATTGCCGAAAAACCGGCCATGCCGTGTCTGTCCAGCAGGATAGCCTATGGAGAAAAAGTAACGGCAGAAAAATTGTCTCAGGTCGAAACGGCTGAAAATTTCTTGTTTGATCTGGGTCTTCGAATATTAAGAGTGCGCCATCACGGAGATACAGCCAGAATCGAAGTTCCATCGGAAGATTTTAAGACGATACTCGAAAACAAAGAAACAATACGCAATAAATTCCATAATATTGGGTTTATATATGTGTCTCTGGATCTCGATGGTTTTAAAAGTGGATCCCTAAATTTGAGTCTAAAACAATAAAAATAACCATATTTACAAACCAGAGCATGACGTAAAACACGTTTATACTTCAAAAACAGGAGAGAATCATGAAGGAGATAACCCTCGGTAGAACGAACATTCGCATTAAAAAATTTGGATTTGGCGGAATTCCCATTCAGCGGGTAGATGAAAATCAGGCGGTGGAAACGGTGCGATATGCAGTGGAAAAAGGCATCGATTTTATCGATACCTCAAGAGCTTATACCACCAGCGAAAAACGAATCGGCCTCGCATTGAAGCAAACAGACAAACCGGTTGTTCTGGCAACAAAATCAAAAGAACGAACAGCAGATGGCATTTTATCCGATGTGGAAACCAGTTTAAATGAGCTTCAGCGAGACTATATCGATATCTATCAATGCCACTTTGTAAAGGAAGGGGAATATTCCAATGTCATCGCGCCGGGGGGCGCACTGGCGGGGCTGAGTCGAGCAAAAGAACAAGGCATGATCGGACACATGGGAATAACCTGCCACAGTCTGGATGTTTTGGACCGGGTTTTAGATGATGCGCTTTTTGATACCATCATGGTCTGCTTCAGTTTTTTAGAAAACGAAGCTGAGAAAAAGCTTATCCCCAAAGCTCTTGAAAAAAATATCGGCGTCATTGCCATGAAACCACTCTCCGGAGGCGTTATCGAACACCCGAAACCAGCCTTAAAATATGTCCTATCTCAGGAAGGGGTACTTGTCCTTTGCGGCATTGAGAGCAAGGCGCTTTTTGACGAAAATTGGGAAATATATCTCGGTGATCATACATTGGACGAAACGGATAAAACGATCATTGAGGATATTCGTCTTGAGTACGACAAAAATTTTTGCAGGCGGTGTGACTATTGCCAGCCGTGCACGGAAGGGATTCCGATTCAGATGATATTGGGCGTGCGCTCCCAGGTGAAACGAATGGGAGCCGATATTTTCACCAGGGAGCCGCGTGCAAGTGTTTTAGAAAAAGCACGAAACTGTTCTGAATGTGGAGAATGCATGACCCGCTGTCCTTACGATCTTCCGATACCGGAGCTTATCAAGGAAAATATTGAATGGGTGGACGGTCTGCTCAGGGCTGCACGAGCTTGAACTAAAAAGGAGAGTAAATCTGTGCTGAAATTAACATCTGTTGATCTTAAGAAAGCAAAAATCGATACGCTGGTGATACCCGTATGTGAGGACAAAGAAATCCATGAAGATAGTATAATCAAGCAGTTTGTCAAAGAGGCCAAACGCCTCGCTGGATTCAAGGGAGAAGCGAAAGATGACGTCACCCTTTATAAACCGCAACCAGTTAAGGTAAACCGTGTAATCTTATTGGGTCTCGGAAAGATAAATAAAGTAGAGGGCGAATCAATCCGGGTAATGGCAGGAAAGGCTGTTAAACAGTGCATTAAAAAGAGTCTTTCCGAACTATTTATTGCGGTTCCAGCCGCTGAAAAACTTAATATGGAAACACTTCAATTATTGGAAGCGT
>JAHEHB010000494.1 GCA_024644775.1 Deltaproteobacteria bacterium | reverse complement strand
GGTATGGACGAGATGCTAGAGATGCTTGTGCGTCCGGGCACCATCGCCCAGAATAAAGCCAATGACATACTGGATCTGTTCAAGGCGTCTCTGGAAACAGATGTCTGTTATCTCATGAATTACCAAGGCGTCACGGTAGCATCTTCAAACCGAAATGCGCCCGACAGTTTCGTGGGTAAAAACTTCGCATTTCGGCCCTACTTTCAACAGGCCATTCATAGTGCGCCATCCACTTATCTTGCTCTCGGAACGACGTCAAAAAAAAGAGGGGTCTATTACAGTTTCCCGGTTTTTGAAAAAGGTGAAGACACGCCCATCGGGTTGGTGGTTATCAAAGGATCCATTGAGGAAATTGAGAAAAAAATCAGTTTTTCAGAAGATGAAATCGTGCTGGTTACAGACCCTTTTGGTGTTATTTTTATTTCAAGCCGCAAAGACTGGCTGTTTCAAACCACAAAAAAACTTTCAAAAGCCGATGAAAGTCGTATTTTGCAATCACGACAGTTCGGCCAAGGTCCCTGGTTGTGGACGGGTTTGACCTTTAGGGATGAGACCAGTGCTGAAGACTCAGATGGAACTAAATACAAGGTTCACCGCGGTACGATCGACAACCACCAGGGCTGGAGCTTCATTCATCTTCGAAACCGCGACGCTATTTCAAAAATTGTATCGGATCCCCTGACAAAAACCATGGGTCCGATTGTATTGCTGCTGTGTCTCCTCATCGGGACATCGGTATTTATCCTCTATCGAAAAGCTTCCGGAGAGATCTTACAAAGGAAATCAGCCGAAACAGCCCTTAGAAAAAGTGAAGAACGATATCGGACGCTCTATCATCAGACCCCGGCCATGCTGCATTCCATTGATATGGAAGGTTACTTGGTGAGCGTCAGTGATTACTGGGCCGAAGTGATGGGTTATGAAAAGAAAGAGGTCGTAGGGAAACGTCTGACGGAATTTTTTACAGACGCATCTCGCACGCACGCAGAATTAAATGTTTTTCCACAGTTTTTCAAAACGGGGTACTGCAAGGATATTCCTTATCAGTTCGTTAAAAAGAATGGTGACATTATCGATGTCCTGCTTTCAGCCATCAGTGATCGAAAGGAGGATGGCCAATCGGTTCGATCTCTGGCGGTCTCTATCGATGTTACCGAAAGGAAACGGGCAGAGGAAGCTTTGACACGTGCCAAAGAGGAACTGAGTCTCTATTCGAAAAAACTGGAAGCCGAGGTTCGGGAACGGACGGCGGAAATCAGCAGCATTTTGAAATATACCCCGGATGTGGTTTCCATCAAGGACGAACAGGGACAGTATCGCCTGATCAACACACGCTTTGAATCCATTTTGAACAAGACCAATGAAATGGTGCGAGGTAAAACCGATTTTGATATTCTGCCGCCAGCCGTGGCCAAAACAATCCATCAGCATGACCAGCAGGTGCTGTTGGAAGGACGGTCGTTTCAGGTGGAAGAGCATCTTCCCCATGACGATGGATTGCATACCTATCTTTCGGTAAAATTTCCAGTTTACGATGAATATGGTGTTACCAGCGGTGTTGGCGCCATTTCAACCGACATTATGGAGGTTAAAAAGGCGCAGGATCGACTTCGAAGGCTGTCCGGCAGTATCATGGCAAACCAGGAGAAGGAACGTGCCTATATTGCCAGGGAGTTGCACGATGAGTTGGGTCAGGTGTTGACGGCCCTGCGGATGGACGCTGTCTGGTTTCAGGAGCGGATGCGGGGCGCCGACCCGTCTATCGCCAAACGAGCCCAGGCCATGTGCAACTTGATCGACAAGACCATCGAGGAGGTCCGCTTGATGGCTATCCGGCTTCGTCCGGGTGTTTTAGACCATCTGGGTCTCGTGGATGCCCTAGAATGGTACACCACCGATTTTGAACGCCGGACCGATGTTTCCTGTGTATTGGATCATTCAAAGGTGCCCAGAATCAAAGAGAACATCGCCATTACCGCCTATCGTATTACCCAGGAAGCACTGACCAACGTTGCCCGGCATGCGGATGCCAAGCATGTTTCTGTTACCCTGCATGCAAAAAATGGAGAACTGAAGTTACAGGTTGTTGATGATGGATCCGGCTTCGACGAAACCATTCTTCAGGACGCAGAGGGCCTAGGCGTGGCGTTCATGCGTGAACGGGCGATGCTGGTTGGCGGGAAGTTGGACGTTACGGCAGCGATTGAGAGAGGCACCACCGTGACCTTCAGGGTGCCGTTGACTCAGCCGTCGTCGATAAATTGATTGGCCTTTCACGGTAGGTAAAAAAACACATGGGCATGTTTCCGGGTATCGCATACTCGGATATGGAAACGCCATGAGGTGTCGAATGATAAAGGTATTGCTAGCCGATGATCATAGTATCGTTCGGGAAGGACTGAGACGTATCGTTGAAGAGAGTGAGGATATGGAGGTCGTCGCAGAAGCAGCTGACGGCAAAGAGGCCATTCACCAGATTCGGAAGCGCAGACCGGATGTGGCTGTGATCGACATCTCCATGCCCGAAATCGACGGCCTGGAAGTTCTCCAGCGCTTGCAACCGGAATATCCCGAACTTCCCTTTTTGATCCTGACCATGCACGAAGAGCAACAATATGCTGTGCGTGCCATTGAGGCCGGGGCCCGGGGATACATCACCAAGAAATCGGCTCCGGAGCAACTCGTCAAAGCCATTCGGAAAGTGTATGCCGGTTCACGGTATCTCTCCGAAGAAGCTGCCGAAGCCCTGGCTCTGAGTGTTGCCAAAGGAAAAGAGGGGCGCTCACCCCTGGACCTTTTGTCAACCCGCGAACTTCAAGTACTCAGAAGGCTGGCCTTGGGACACACCAATCGTGAGATCGCAGAAAACTACAACATCAGCATTAAAACTGTCGATACCTATCGCTTGCGGCTGTTGAAAAAGCTGAGCCTGAGAAACAATGCGGAGTTGTCAAGATTTGCCATTCAAAACAGGTTGATAGAAACCTGAAGCACGTTTTGTAAGAAAAAATCCGACAAAAAAATCAGAAATTGTCTCATTGACGGTATCGATGAAGCCCTGTATGCAATCAACTGGAATGCCAGATTCAGGTTTCGTCAATCGTTACCGTCACCCTAATTGTTGATTTGAGCAGATGTGAAAGAAGGTGGCGTAAACAGTTGCAATTGACAGCACAAGGTATCTGGTTTTGATCGGGTGAAAAGGATTCGTTTTCACCCTCAGGCATAATTTAAGATGAAAACAATACAGGAGGTGTCAAATGAAGAAACAGAAACTTAAGATAGTCATGGGACTATGTGTCGTGTGTCTGCTTGCCCTGGTGTTTGCGGGCTCCTCGTTTGCCAAAGAAAGAATCGTTTTTGGCGGCGGGCCGGCTGGGGGAACTTTCCAGGTGGTTGCCAATGCGGTCCAGGTTTATAAACCGGTAAAAGATGTAGCGGACTTTACCGTAAAGGCACAGTCCTCGGCCGGTTCGGTGGAAAACCTGAGAAAAACCGATGCCGGCAGACAACAGATGAGTGTGGTCTATTCCGGTCATGTCTACCTGGGCAGAAACGGAATGATGAAAAACGACACCAAGAAATATGAAAATGTGCTGGCCGTGGCCTGGCTCTACGGGGCACCTGCACAATTGGTGGTCAAGGCCGATTCAGGGATCAAAAGTGTAACGGATCTCGCCGGAAAAAAAGTGGGTGTCGGTAATGCCGGCTCCGGTGCCTTTGCCAATTGTGAGCTGTTCTTTTCCCATATGGGTGTCTGGGACAAGGTCGAGCGCAATGCCATGGGCTACAACGATGCCGCGG
>JAHEHB010000141.1 GCA_024644775.1 Deltaproteobacteria bacterium | reverse complement strand
TGCCATCGGTCAAGAGTCCGGAATGGACGCCCAACCCTCTTTTTCCATGAAACGATGCCAACGAGGCTTCGCTAAGTCTACCGATTCCAATTTGGATGGTGGCTCCCTCATCAATGAGTTCGCTAACATTCTCGCCGATTTTCAAATCTCGATCTGTGAGCTCGGGGGTATGAACCTGAGGAAGTGGTCTATCGGTCTCGATCTCATAATCGATCTCATTTAAGTTTATGATATTTTCTCCGTAAACTCGCGGCATTTGTTCATTGATTTCAGCGATGACCGTTTTTGCTTTCTTGGCCATGGCGATGGTGAAATCTGAAGAGACACCAAAGGTGCAGTTACCTTTAGAATCGGGAGGTGAGACAGAAATCAAAGCCATATCCAGTTGGATGGTATCGTTTAGGAATAATTCCGGTATCCCGGAATACCGACACGGAATATAATCGACAAATCCCTGTTTGATTCCCGCCATGGTGTATCGGTCCACCATAAACGATTTTAATCTGAATTTTTCTTTCAAATTGTATTTGAGAAACCGATCGGTCCAGTAATGTATCATTCCGTAAATCTCAATGGATTCATACACTTCTCTCGATTCAATGAGGGCGTCGATAAGAGTCTGAGGTTCCGCACATGCGTTTCCAAGCCCAATTTTTGCCCTGGGACCAATGATTTCAGCAAGATTCTCGGCTTTAATTCTTTTCATAGTTTTTTGTAACACTTAATAGAAACGCCGCATGTATACTGTACGTCGTCTTAAATGAAGTCTTTTAACCAGTAACTCGTTGATATAAATAATACGCTACCGGATTATTGGAATAATAAATTATCGGAAAGCCAGCATTTCAAATTGATAGAATACCTTAATTCGTCAATCGAAAATCGTCAATGACCGGGAAGAACTGGCTGGCTAACGGGCAAACCGAATGCTTGCAATCGAAAAGCGCCATTTGTAAACGTTTGAGCCTGTAAAACCTGTCTGATTTAGCTCGCCTTTCGTCTGATCATCCGTTTGATTTTATATTGCATTACCAGCACGTTATCTTGATTAACGACTCGATGCAAAAACGTTATGATGCCTCGATCTGTTTTTTTGGTTTCTCTTTTTTCTATGATTTCGATCTCGACGGTTACTGTATCTCCGATAAAAACCGGTTTCAGAACTTCCATCTCCACTCCCAGAAATGCCATTCCCGTTTTATGGAGGATGCCGGATAGTATGGTTAAGCCTTCCGCGAGTGAAAATGTCAATGCACCGGGTATGATGCGATTTTTAAAGGGAGATTTTGTTTCTACATAGGGTTGATCCATAAAGAGCGGCTCAAAAAAGCCACATAAAGTCGAAAAGTTAACCAAATCGGTTTCCGTGACGGTTCTTCGCTGGGTATCTAGCGTTTTGCCTGATAAAAAATCCTCAAAGCACAATCCCTCCCGCATCTTTATCCTTTCCTTTTACGTATTTTGGGACCTGGTTAATGAGTTTTGTATATGAAAACTTCTATTGTAAATCAACAGAAAGGTTTATTACCGACAGAGGAACTCCCCTGTCGAAGATCCACCTCTGGCGTGGGTGGGAGGAATTGCGTGAGGAGGACAAGGCGATAAAAAGACATGATTACGTTCACTTGAATATTGGGGCGTACCAGGGAATCGTGTTTTTTCAGGCGGTATTTTTTTTTGACACCATAATTACGTGTGTTCATCTGAAATTTTCATTACTTAATGAGGCTGGGGATTGTCAAGCGGAAACTGGTTAAGGATGGGAATGCAAGGGGCTGGTGAACTCGCTCTGCTCGGCGCCGGCAACGAATGGCGCTCATGTGAATACGGGGCACGTATTCCAGCCGATCTCCAGCTCCCGAAGGGTAAACCCCGTAACTGAAATCAGCAGGTTACGGGGTTTGGCTTCAGGGGCACTTATACACGAGATACACTGTAGGTTAACGTATACGTTGCATCTCCCGGAATGCCTCTATCGCCGTGAAAGACATGCCTGTGATTCTCCCTCGGATTTTCCGCGTAAATACGGGCAAGCCTTTCATCGATTCGTAGCGAATTCCCTATACGTTCGGACCGTGAACGATCACGCTCCCAAAGCTCGACTATTGCATTCCCGCCCCCGCTAAAATAGATGGGCTCCTCTCCTTCAATATCCTGCGACTGACCTGTTCTCATACTCGCTGGACCCCATACCGTGACACCATTTGCGACAAGATACGGTTCATCTGTACGCTCCTGCGCATCGTTGCAACGCAAAGAAAGAGGGTCCAGCACGAATCGTTCGTCACGCCGCGGGTTCACAGCGTAGATCAGTCTATAAATCGCACGTCGGCCAGCGAGTCGGTGACTCTGTTCACTACCCCATTCATCAGTAGCGACTAACGACAAATCACCTATGTGATCATCTCTGCCAACCCGATCATGTTCCCATAGTTCTATCCGAATCCTTTCATGAAATATCCTTGACCAGTTAATGCTTCTTGCGTCCCCATCATCCATGCTTACTGGCCCCCAACCCCATCTATCCGATGAGTGCTCACCTCTATCTACGAAAACTCTCAGGTAAGGTTCGTCAACGGCCTCCTGCGTTTTGTCGCAGATAATCCCACGAAGATCTAATACTGCCATGATAGACTCCTTTCATTTAGGAAATTTTTTCCGCTCGTTTCGTTAGACACCAACACTACAAGCTTATTTCGTAAAGAATGATACTCGCAATGAACATCCCCCGCAGCGTTAGTTTACGCATGTTCCATGCCATAAACTAAAGCTCCAAAAGTTATCTTTCCAAATGTACTTAATCTTCTATTATTTACGGTATCAAGGTTATTAAATAGGGAGTCTTGGTGATGTTTTGACATCATTGGGGAATTTCATATTGTAAAGAAAATATGCACATAAACGTAGTAATTGAATATTACGTTTACATCTTTGGACACAGCCCGACTATTAACAAATTTAATGAGATATTGGTTGTGAGTGGCAACGGTACAAAAAAAGGAAAAAAAAGACAGGTACTTAATATTTTGAATAATAGGATATCGAATCTACTCGTATGATTTGTCTGAGTGTCAGGGGATAATGGCTGTCAGCGATGTCGTAATTTACGAATCTGATCGCAACGATCTTTCAGCGCTTTTATATCGACGCAGGGCAATAAAAGAGGGCATACTGTACTATTTCAAAATGATGTGATTGCTGTTTTGGCTACTAATAAAGGCATTTTGATTTTATTTAAAAGATTTTTCTGGATCTCAATCGTCAGATATCCGCCAAGCTTTTTAACGAAAAAAATCCATCCAAACCCGCTATCGGTCTGGGGATCTTACCCCTTTTGGACATAAAGTGATCTTTGAATCTGCGATAGTTGACGGAAACAAATTCTTTGGTGCCGATAATTCCTGAATCCGTAAAGTAGCGACTTCGATATCTGAATCGTCTTAGGCGGTTTAGTTCAAAATCATTTTTCCGCTCTTTTTCTATAACTCGACTATCAATTGCTCCGGCAACTGGTTTTTCTTGCCTTTCCCGCCCGTATCCGGTAATTAAAAAATAACCTGATACTCCACCTCAGCAGAGTTCCACCAAGGCTAATATCGCTAAAATACTGGTTGTGTCATGTTTATGGTATTTTTGTCTATTCTGGCTGGGTTTGAAAATGGCCGTGATCAGCAGGAAAAATAGGCCCCAATCCAAAATCGTAGGTTTCTGTTCAAATGCGCCCGCTGGTCCATTATTCAAGGTGGAAAGGGATTACATCATCTGCAATACACCGTGATAAGTCCTTCGGTGACTCAATCAACGAAAAGTGGTTGCCTGGTTTTTCATTTATCCGTACATCCAAATGACCTGAAAAACTGGCTTTCAGAATCTCAGCGCATCTTGTCTGATAGGAAGCTGGAAGTGCATGGTCTTTGAGCGAAATAAATATATAAATGTAAGTCCCCTTTGTGAACCTGTGATATTGAATAGGCGCAGGCAAGGAAAAAAATCGAGATGGGATAGGATTGGACCCTTCATACAAATGATTCAATATGTCAGCAGAAAAGCTGGATTCATTAAAAAAGCGATCAAGGTAATAACTTTTTGGGAATTTCAGGCACCCCTTCCACAAACTGGGCAAAGCATGATAAACCAACTTTGCAGTAACAGGGAAGGGAGGCATCTGCGGGCCGGTAAAAAAAGAATTAATAAGAATTGCGCTCGTGTTAGATTTTTGGTTTTGTTCCAAAAACTTCTGAACAATATATCCGCCCCTGCTATGCCCAATATAGGTAAGTTTGTGAATGCTAAATTCTTGTTTAATATACGCAACGGTACGCCACAAACGGTCCAAATACGTCAGTGAATCAAACGTTCGATACTCTCTATTGCCATTGACAGTTGCAGGATCAAAATAATTCATTATAAAAATGTTGTGCCCTAGAGAAAACAAAATATTTGCAAAGGGACGATAAAACCAAGATGGGGCAGTGTCCGCAGGAATAAGTAAAAAACTGTGCAAGTGAGAACGCTTATGGAAGACCTCCAGAAAAAGGTTTTTTTGGCTGACTAGCGAGTGGTGCTTTTGAAAGTTGGGGGAGAAAAGGGGATATTTCATTTCATTTTAGTTTAATTAGTGGTTCCTAAGTCTATTGTCAGAACAGCATTTTGAATCTATGTTAAACCAGTTTCAGAATTTCAAATAGACCGAATGATTACAAGTTATAAAGGAAAACCCTATGAAAAAGAGAATCCCCTTTTCTGAAAGCATATCAGAAACCGCAATAGAACGAAAACTTGAAATGACACTGCCAGATAAGTCAAATTACACACAGCCTACAGTAAAGATTAGATATTCCGATTCTTGGAGCTACTATTTCAGGGTATACGACAAAGGGCTTTTACCTCTAAGGCCCTATCAGGATCTGATTTATGTGGAAATCCCCGATCAAATAATAAGGGCGCGCGGCGACCAGATTAACGAGGCAGAAAAAGTCTCCTTACTGGATCTTGGGACAGGTACCGGAAACGTGATCTTAGGTTTAAAAAAAAGATTACCAGCCTGTAAATTGTCATATGTTGGCATCGATGCCACAAAGGAAGCCTTGGATGTCGCGAGAGATAAATTTTCAGATGACGAGTCGGTTCAATTTTTCCAGGGAAATATTTTTCTGGAAGCCTTTGGATTAACAGGCGAAAACTGGCGTAAAATAAGAGGGAAAAAGTTCGATATTATAACTATGAATAACGTTTTATACTGTTTGAACACGATTGAAAAGACAGAACTGTTAACAAGACTAAAAGCCTACTTGTCTGATACTGGCATTCTTGTCATATCAGATCCACACCAAGAAGCATCTCTGTTGCAGCAGTTAAAGATCGCCAAAGGGCATATTTTCGGAATGGGATTTTCCAGAGTTTTTCAAAATCTGGGTACTTTTCTAGCCAATAGTAAGAATTTAAAGGAGATATCAAAATTTAATAGGAGACTAACAAGCGCAAAAAACCATGCCTATCTCCCCCTGAAAGAATTACAGCTTCTTTTAGAAAGTGTCGGATATACACTTGAGATTGAGCCAAACGAGCGCTCCTATGCGGGACTTGGCTATATCTGTACGTATTCAATCAACCAACACATGTGAAAAATGAGTGAAAAGGGGGTGTGCCCAGAATTCATGGAGAGCTGCTCAAGCTTGGCATCGAGATTTCCGAACGTACAGTTTCCAACCTGATCTCTCCCTGCCGGGTTGAGCCGCTATCCCAAACGTGGCTATTTGACATAAATGCTGCGGATTTAATTTTTGCGAGCGATAGGAAAGTGAAATCCTTCGTACTTGGTCTTTGTCGATAACCAGGAATTTTAATAAGAGAGGAGATTTTTATTCGCCGCCGATGTTAACCTTGAGGCCGTGTTTTTCAAATATACGCTTTGGGGCTTCAAGATTTTGCTCTGACAAGGTATTCAGATCTTTTAACGAATAGTCGCTTCCCAGCATATCGTATTTGCTTTCGCCGTAGTTGTGATAGGGTAGCAAATGTATTTCCTTTATATTCAATCGATCCATCAATTTGGCTGCTGCAGTGAGATTCGATTCGGAATCATTTAGACGCGGAACAATCGGCATCCGGATAATGATGTTGGCGGTTTCCTTACATAGCCATTCTAAATTTTCAAGCACGCGTGCGTTGTCGTAGCCGGTGAGTTTCTTATGTTCCACAGGATCCATGTGTTTAAGATCGTAAAGAAAAAGATCCGTAAACGGAATGATGTCCTGAAGATATTCCCATCGGCAAAAGCCACAGGTCTCTACAGCGGTATGAATGCCGTGCGAGTGGCATTCTATCAGCAAATTCTTTAGAAATTCGGGCTGGCTGAGTGGCTCTCCACCGGAGAAGGTAACGCCACCTCCCGAGTTTTCATAAAATTCTCGATCCTTTTCGATTTCCGCTAATACCTCCGCCACGCTCATATGTTTGCCGCTCCATTGCAATGCTTGGGTGGGACACTCCTCACAGCAATTGCCGCACGTATCGCACAATTCCCGGTCGATTCGATGAAAGGATCTGTTTTTTCTTATTGCATTTTGGGGACATATTTCGCTGCACGTACCACAGTCGATGCATTTTGAGGCATTGAACATGATTTCCCGCAGGAATTTTTGTGACTCGGGATTGGAGCACCAAGTGCATCTTAAAGGACAGCCTTTCAGAAAGACGAGTGTGCGGATGCCCGGTCCATCATGTAAAGAAAATCTCTGGATATCAAAAACCGACCCCCCGATGGTTTGAACCTCCGGAATTGCGTGTTCGCATCTCTTCATATCTCAGCTGCGGTCCTTGCAATAATGGTATCCTGGGCTTTTTTCGAAAGCACGGTAAACAGCGCACTGTATCCGGCAACCCGCACCACCAGACCGCCGTGCTTTTCCGGATGTAGCTGAGCATCTTTCAGTATATCCGTAGAGATGACATTAAACTGCCAATGGAATCCTCCCAGATTCACAAACGATCGTAGAAGATCTTTAAATTTTTTTCGTCCGCCGGCGTTTTTAAGAACAGACGGGCTCAATCTCTGATTTACGATAACACCATCGATTGCCCGCTTAAGATCGATTTTTGTAATGGATTTCAGCGCTGCCGTAGGTCCCGACAAATCACAACCATAGGTGGGAGATAAACCGTCAGACAGCGGCTCTTTTGCCAGACGGCCATCCGGAGTGGCGCCTGTCTTATTTCCAAGGCCTATCTGAGCGGTTACCGAATAGAGCGCCGCTGTAAATTTTCCGCCCCGAGGATTTGTATGCTGATCCAGTTCATCAAAGAACGTATTGGTGACGTCTACCACCAGATCATCCACTTCATCGATGTCATTTCCAAATTTGGGGACACGATTTTTGATAAATTGCCGTAAGAATTCCTCGCCATCATAGTTGTTTCTTAAGGCGTAAGCAAATTTAGCTAAATCGATTTTAGAATTGTCATATACCATCTTTTTAATGGCAACAAGGGAGTCTCCGATACTTGCCGAACCGACACCAACCGGGCCGGTAAAATTAAACTGTGCGCCCCCCTGGGTTACATCCAGGCCTTTCTCCAGACACCCCGCAATCACCACTGAAACAGACGGCAACGGCATCAATTTTTCGTGAACAACATCCGTTATATTTGCCTCAGCAACGAGTGTGCGGGTTCCCTTCTTGACCTGTTCCATGTAGGTTTCTTTAAATTTTTCAAAATTACCAAGTTCTCCGAGAGCGATATTGGATAAACCGGTGCCATTTCCTGTTAACGTGCATTTGCCGTCGTTTAACATACTTTCGACGATCTTCATAAAATTGAGATACCCGCCGTTGCATCGACCCCACATACCGTCAACCGTGATTTCATCACACCCAACGGGGATGTAGTCTCTGGCTGTTTCCAGCTCAATGCCTAACCGTTGCAGACCTGGGACGATCACTTCATCGTTGAGTATTTGAGGCATCCCGTTCCCATAACCGATGACCTCTGCAATTTTTTCCAGGAATTCATCGGGGCTGTCTTTGTGGAGCCTCACAGTGAAATTCGGTTGAGTAAGACCCACATGGGCGTTGGCCAACAAACACATGTAGCTCAGTTCGTTGGTAACATCCTTTCCATCGATACCGACACCCCCAACGGCGAGATTTTGTCCTGCGGCATAACCGGCATTTATTTCCGCAGCCCCCTTATCATCGACCCGTACGATCTCGTTGCATTTTAGCCAATAGCAATCCAAAAGCTCCTGGGCGTCTTCCTGGGTCAGGATGCCGGCTTCAATATCTTTCTTGTAATAGGGGTACATGTACTGGTCGAACCGCCCCGGTGTGATGGAAAATCCATTTGACTCGATCTGGGGGATTAACTGTACGAACCACACAGCCTGTAAGGCTTCATGAAAATTGCGAGCCGGCGAGGCAGGAATTTTCTCACAGATCTCACCAATTTTTTGAAGCGCCTTGTTTCGGCGCGGATCCGCTTCCGTTTTTGCTGTTTCCTTTGCTAGCTTCGAATAACGCATTGCATAGGATATGGCGGCATCACACGTAATTTCCGCCGCGTCATAAAAATTCTTTTGTTTCGTGTAGTCGGGTGACGTAATATCGAGTTTCGATCGTTTCTCTTGGATGATTCGCTTTAATCCATTGTATCCGTTGTTCAACACCAAATAGAAGCTTAAAGCCACATGCGCGAACCCAGCCCACTGATGAGGATTGGATATGAGTCCGCAGTCAACTGCCTGTTGTATTTTGCTGTCTCGAACCGCTTCAAGATGATCGCAAACGGTCTTTCCTTTCCAATAGGGATATATTTCGGTTCGAATGATCTTTTTGATTTCGTCGCTGACCTTTAACTGATTAAACTCTCGGGTTTCAAAGATATCAAGCTCCCTTACCATCCAATGCACACTCATCTCAGGAAAAACTTCAGCGCTTCTTGGCTTTGAGGCCAAAGAGCCAACGATACGGGCATCTTCTTCAATAAAAATCGGGAGGTTTTCCAAAATCTTTTTTAAGGTCAGCGCCCGTTTTACAATCACCGGCTGAGCTTCGTTTTCTTTGTAAGCTTCAGTTGCCAAAATGGCCCTTTCGATGCACATCTCAGGTTCTGTATTCAGGAGTCTGTTTTTTAATGTTTCGATGCGCCTTGATGCAGGCACACCGAAGATATTCTCAGTTGACATTTGCAAACCCTCCTTACATGGGTCCCATCAGTTTTGGTGAAAAAAATCGTGGAATGAATAATATCACAATTTTCTTTACATATCGACAAGTTTACTGTTATCTCAGTTTGTTATTTTGCCCATTGGCCGCTTGTCTTTCATTATGTCATAGAAAAGCGCGACCTTGATGATTTATTTATAAAAAACAACGATTAACATTTTAATCATATGAGGAGGTGTTTAGATGGATTTTAGGCTGTCTAAAGAGCATGAAATGTTAAAAAAATCGGTTCGCGAATTTGCAAAGAAACAGATTGCCCCGTATGTGGATGAATGGGACGAAAACCATTATTTCCCCTATGAAGAAGTTATCAAACCCATGGGTGAATTGGGATTTTTCGGCACGGTCATCCCGGAGGAATATGACGGGGAGGCCATGGGCTTTCTGGCTGCTGTCATTGTAACCGAAGAGATTGCCCGCGTTTCAAGTTCAATAAGGGTTCAGGTAAACATGCAGACGCTGGGTTCGGCCTTTACGATCTATCATTACGGCAGCGAAGAACTAAAACAAAAATACATTCCTAAGCTGGTGAGCGCCGAATATGTCGGCGGGTTCGCCATTACGGAGTCGGATGCCGGGTCCGATGTAATGGCCTTGATGTCGACCGCAGAAGACAAAGGGGATCACTGGTTGTTGAATGGTTCCAAAACCTGGATTTCTAATGCGAATTTTGCAGATATGCTGATTATTTACGCTTATACCGACCGTACAAAAGGCTCAAAGGGGCTTTCTGCATTTATTGTGGAGCCAAAAAACTTTAACGGGATTAAGACGACGGTTTTAGAAAAAATGGGATCCCATTCCTCACCCACCGGTGAGGTTTTCTTGACGAACACCCGGGTTCCCAAAGAGAACATTATTGGAAATCCCGGTGACGGTGCACGGATCGTATTCGGTTCTCTGAACCAAACCCGGATTTCGGCCGCAGCCGGAGCTGTCGGGGTTGCCCACGCCTGCCTGGAAACGGCAATCAAATATTGCAGTGAGCGAAAACAGTTTGGGAAGCCGGTGGGTGAGTTTCAGATGAATCAGGACCTGATCGCCCAGATGGCCACAGAGATCGAAGCGGCAAGGTTTTTGGTTTATAAAGCTGCCTGGGAAAAGGACCAGGGAAATCTCAACAACGGTCTGGATGTGGCCATGGCCAAATACTTCGCCGGCGAAGTGGTCACCAAGTGTGCGAATTATGCCATGCGAATCCTGGGTGCCTACGGATATTCTACCGAATATCCCATCGCTCGTATTTATCGCGATACACCCACTTACACCATGGTGGAAGGTTCCGCCAATATCTGCAAGTGGATCATCGCCATGGATCAGCTCGGTATACGGAAAGCGAATCGGTAGATGCGTTGCGAAATCTGATTTGAAAGGATGATCTTATCGTGGACAATGAAATTGTAGAAAAGACTAAAACAACCGCAGCGTTGTATTTTAACAGCATTAAAGATGAAAAGCCATATGATCTTTGGCGGACGTTTGACAAGGATCTCGCGAAAGATCTTTCCCTGTTTATTACCGGACGGATGTATGCCAGGGAAAAAATTCCCCACAAAACGCGACAATTGGTCACCATTTCAGCACTCACTGTGTTATCGCGGCTTGAGGAGCTTAAATTGCATATTCATGCGGCATTAAATGTAGGATGCAAACCTGAAGAGATCGCCGAGGTGATTTTTCAAACCTTCATATACGGCGGTATGCCTGCTACGAATTCAGCGCTTAAAGTTCTCAAAACGGTACTTGAAGAGAAGGGAATGTAGCCTCGGAAACCTTAACAACTTCCGGCTTGACTTGCGTTTTAGGTTGGCATAACAGTAACATTTTAAAGAAAGAAGAACCGTTGACTCAATCTCTCTTTATTTTTGTTTCCGGGTTAGGTGGTGTTTTTTTAGGAATGGCATTGCTCTACGTTTCCATTCGCATCACTGCGCTCGTGGTCAGCAGTCGGGCTGAAAAAGAGGAAGAGAAATAGTGGAAAATCTCTTCTCACTGTTTAAGACATCCGGTTTTTTTCACATCACTCCCGGCATGTGCGTCATGTGGGCGATCGGTATTTCCCTGATTTATCTCGCCATATCCAAAAAATATGAACCCTTGCTGCTGTTGCCCATCGGATTTGGAATTCTGGTCTCCAATTTGCCGCTGGCAGATCTTATGAAAGCAAACGAAGGTTTGATCTGGAGGTTTTATCATTATGGGATTCAGTGGGAGGTAATTCCACCCCTGATATTTTTGGGAATTGGCGCTTTAACCGATTTTGGACCGCTGCTTGCGAGACCGGGGCTCATCTTTCTCGGAGCAGGGGCCCAGGCCGGTGTATATATTACATTTTTTACTGCCTACGCCATGGGCTTTACTTTGAACGAGTCGGCAACGGTAGGAATCATCGGCGGAGCCGATGGCCCCACCACCATTTTTGTCGCCACCAAACTGGCACCCCATATGCTGGGTAGTTGTGCCGTGGCGGCATATTCTTACATGGCGTTGGTGCCGATTATTCAGCCGCCGATTATGCGACTGCTCACCACAAATAATGAACGCGTCATTCGGATGAAAAAGCTTCGGAAAGTCAGCCAACTTGAGAAGCTTCTGTTTCCCATCATTTCAACAGTTGTGATTATTTTGCTGATACCGGCTTCAGCGCCACTGATGGCCATGTTCATGCTGGGTAACCTATTTAGAGAAGCAAAAGTGGTGGAGCGACTGAATTTGACCGCCCAAAACGAGTTGCTGAACATTGTTACCATTTTCCTGGGCCTATCCGTAGGGGCGACGATGAACGCCGGGAGTTTTTTGCAGCCCAGGGTAATCTTTATCTTTTTTCTGGGGTTGTTTGCTTTTGGGGTGAGTACGGCAACCGGTGTTCTCTTGGCGAAGCTCATGAACCTTTTTCTGAAAGATAAAATCAATCCGCTGCTGGGGGCAGCTGGTGTATCTGCGGTACCCATGGCAGCCCGTGTGGTTCACAAAGTGGGTGCTCAGGCGGATAAACGGAATTATTTGCTGATGTATGCCATGGGGCCCAACGTTGCCGGTGTGATCGGTACG
>JAHEHB010000493.1 GCA_024644775.1 Deltaproteobacteria bacterium | reverse complement strand
GTAATACCCAGGCGTTGAAATTCCCAGAAGCGACAGAATTCTCCCGACATTATCACTCAATCGATTCCGTCTTAATGCGCACATGATCCCCGTGGGTATGCCGATCAGGCATGCAATGATGATACTGGCCCCGGCAAGCGCCATCGAATAAGGAAATACCTGCATGATCATTTCAGCAACCGATTCATCGGTGATTATGGAGTTCCCCAAATCCCCCCGAATGAGCCCACCCAAAAACGAGAAGTATTGTACATAAAGGGGTCTATTCAGACCCATTTGTTCCCGGAGGGCCTTTAACGACTGTTCTGATGCCTGATCCCCCAGAACGGCCATCGCCGGATCGGCAGGAAGCACACGCAATGTAAAGAAGACGATGGTAACGATGGCAAATAACAATGGTATCGTTTGTAAAATTCTTCGAATGATGTACCCAATCATCCAGTGGCCTTTCAGAATTTTTAGAAACAAACCTGATATAGCTGCAATGGCTGCTATATCAGGTTATAATCAATTCTTATTTGATAGAATACCTCCAAACCCATTGTTCCAGTATTTCAATTGGGCGGTGGCCTCTTTATTAATGCTTCAAAATTGCCGTTTTTTCCGTAATTTCATAGCCATACACCATGCTGTTTTTGGGTTCATAACCCAACTTCATCCAGGATTGCCGTGCCACCGGCCTGCGATCCCTGCCCATGGGGAGACACGGCATGTCCTCAAACAGCTGCATTTGAATCTCTTTAACGGCTGCTACGTATTCCTCCAGGCTCTTTGCCTTCTCCGCTTTCTCGATGAAAGCATCCACATTATTGTCACTCACATCACCATCCTGGTCACAATCGATCTCTCCATAGTGTGAAAAATTCGTGACCGCGGTCTTTTTTAAGACAATAGAATCGGAATGATACCATTGACGCAAGTAAACGGTAGCAGAGGGCCGGGATCCGTTATACCACACAATGGCATTCACATCGTCCCGGATTCTTTTGTGCATGGCAGAATGGTCGACGACATTGATATTGAATGTTACCCCGATTTCTTTGAGTTGATCCTGAAAAACCTCTACCGCCGGCACTTCATCGGCTCTGGGACTGGCAACAACGGCTCCCATGTCAAATCCATCAGGATACCCCGCTTCTTTGAGGAGTTGTTTTGCTTTTCCCGTGTCACATGGATAGCAATATTTTTCAGGAATTTGGTCGTCGGGTAGATGGCCGACAAGATAGGGCGGAATAAAAGAACGATAGGAATCGTGATTCACACCCCATAATTCATCCAATCCCTCGAGACACAAGGCGTGAACTAGGGCCAGTCTGACCTTTTTGTTATCAAGCGGAGGCCGTGTCATATTAAAACACAAATACTCCTGCTGGCCGATTCTTAAACCGTCTATGGTTATGCCTGCTTTTTTGAGCCTTTCCGTCCAGTCCATCTGAAACGGACCCGGGCACATATCAATTTCGCCGTTTTCTATGGCGATGGTTCGACTCGCCAACGGCCGCATGAATCGATAGATGATTTTTTCTATGATCGGTTTGCCCTTCCAATACGCTTCATGTCTCACCAAAACATACTTGTCACCGGAGGAGTATGAATCCGCTTGAAACGGACCCGTTCCGACCGGATACGTGGCAAACTTTTTGCCCAGCTCTTCTACTGCCTTTTTGCTAACGATATGCCCGCCATGATAGTTGATAAGTTTTTGGAGGAAAAAGGGGTCTGAATGCTTTAACGTGAATTTCACTGTGTATTTATCCGGTGTCTCAATTTTCTCTACATGTTTATACTCTCCACCCCATGGCAAATCTTTTTGCCGCTCAAAACTGAATTTTACATCCTCGGCGGTTAATTCTCCGTATCCTTTGTGAAATTTTACGCCTTTCCTCAAATGGAAGGTCCATATCCTATTTTCCGAAGCAACCTCCCATTTCTCGGCCAGATCCGGTTCAATTCCATCAACATTGCCCATGTCTCCCAAAGGATAGCGCACAAGGCTATTAAACATACCTTGCAGCATGTGCAGATAACCAACGTTTACAATGTGCGGATCCAGGGTGCCAAGATCTCCAAAATCGATCCCATATGTCACGACCTGTTTTTTTGCCAATTCTTCTGCTGCAACGGAATTAAACCCGATCAATAAAGTTACCAATAATACCGAGCAGCCGATAAAACCCCTTGATAAAATTTTTTTCATCTTCTCCTACTTTTTTTGTAGTCAGCCAATAAGATTAGTCTTCTGTTTTTCTAAATCTATGAAACTCCGCAAGACCGAGCAGCGAACCGCAGAACAGTATGATATCACACCGACTTTTTAATTTCTGATGCGGCAGAGGTCCATATGGATTTTAGGAGACCCAATTCATGCCCGATCTCAAGGATTCGACAACCCATTTCAAAATATTTTTTTGCCTCCGTCCCCCAAGGTTGCCCGATGCCGATAGCGACGGCCTTGTTGTGATTGGTCGCGGCTTCCACCGTTTTTTGAATGGCATCCTGTACCTCGGGGTGATCTTTTTGAGGTGAACCAAGACCGATGGACATGCTGTAGTCGGCTGGACCGAACAAGCAATAATCGAGCCCTTCTATCGCAAACACCCCATCGATCTGCTCGATGATCTCCCTGTTTTCGATCATTACACCCACCAGAATTTCGGTATTGCTCCAATCTATCCAGTCCGGTCCGCTTTTTGCCCCCCAGCCGCCGGAAAAAGAAAAACCGCTCATCCCTCGCCCGCCTTTGGGTGGAAATTTGGCAGCCTTTACCACATCCTTCGCCTCCTGCACACTGTTAACATCTGAAACTAAAATGGCACACGCGCCGATTTGCAGCGCCTTGGAGATAAGATAAGGGTCTCCCTTTTCCACCCGTATCATGGGGGTGACTTCAGCAATTACAGCAGCCCGTACCATGTGTTCCAGGGCATCGTCCCGCCGCCATGAATATTCGGTGTCGATTCGAACAAAATCCAATCCACTGTAACCGGCAATCTCCACTGCAGCCGGACTATATGAATCGATGCAGGTACCAAGAACCGGTTTGTTATCTTCTAACGCTTTTTTCATTTTGTTGACTCTTTGCATAAATGCACCTCACTATTCTGAATGGATATGCAGACGCGGCACTTTGTACGCCCAGCAATTTGATAATTAAAGAAGCGTTAATACGACGTTATTAAATGGAAAAACGGTTATATTATTGTATGGCTAAATCGATAGCATGGCCTTTTAGATACTGTCAAGGTCTTAAATCATCTCGAGATCCGCGCTGCCAACAATAAACGCCTTTTTTTGATTTAACATCTCGGAAATTCTACAAGCAATTGATATTATGTTTTTTTCTAGTATTCCAATTGGGCCAAAGCCCTTTGTTCAATAATACCTTTGGTTTCATCGACTACGGTGCTATATTGGCTTCGTTCACTATTGTCAGAAAAATGGAGGATTCATGGGAAACGATTTTGCCGTATCAGAAGAAGAAAAGAAAAATTTGGCAAGGCACCTGCCTCTCATCAATAAAATCAGCAATCCGGATCTAAAGGATAAAGTTTATGCCGTCTTAGCCAGGGCTTTGCGGGAAAGTCCATATCGGGATATCAGTGAAGTGCCGAATTTCACAACCGAACTTATGGGCGGACCCGATGATGAGACGTTCGTTCGGCATACCAGCGCAGTGGCAAACACAGCAGTTGCTTTTGGTAGAGAGTTCCAGTCCGCTTACGGTTTTAACATTGATTTCGATATCTTGCTGGCGGGAGCCATTCTGCATGACGTTGGAAAACCGGTGCTCTATGCGCGAAAGGGAAATGTTGTAG
>JAHEHB010000140.1 GCA_024644775.1 Deltaproteobacteria bacterium | reverse complement strand
GTTTGATGCCATGCGGGGGTGTCGGGAGCTTCCTTTTATGCTGGAAGAGAGCGGAAGCAAAGTAATCTTCGATGATCGATCCTATTCAACGAAGTAGTAGACGTCTAGTGCAGGGTCAGGGCATCTATACACGCAATTGCTTGGATATGCTCACATTCGATTATTTTTCGGAATCATGGAAATTCCAAGCACCAAAAAAATAAACACCAAATAAAAATCGATGACCAAAATACAAAATTCAGAACATTCAGATCCGCCACGAGACACTGGATCACTCATTAGTCGGAGTTATCGTTGAACATATTGGTAACCGGTGGAGCCGGGTTTATCGGCTCCCACACGGTGGATGCGCTTGTTCAAGAAGGGCATACCGTGCGCATCCTGGACAATCTTCAGAAAACCGTACATCCCAGAGGGAAACCTCACTATATTTCTCCGGAAGCAGATTTTATGTTGGGCGATGTCCGGGATAAAGGTACCTGGGTGACGGCGCTCAGTGACATCGATGTCGTCTATCATTTTGCGGCTTATCAAGATTACCTTCTGGATTTTTCTACCTTTTTTAATACAAATGCCGTATCCACCGCTTTACTTTATGAAGTCGTATTGGCCGAATCCTTCGATAAGAAAATTCAAAAAATTATCGTCGCTTCGAGCCAAGCTGTAATGGGGGAAGGTCGATATACCTGTCCAACATGCTTCCGTAAGACACAATCGTTCATCTATCCGTCAATCCGTTTGGAAGCTCAACTCACAACCGGACAATGGGAACATCACTGCCCGAATTGTCATGGGGTATTGCAGTGGCTTCCCTCTGACGAAACCGTCGCAGCTCCTTGCAATCAATACGCCCTGTCGAAATATTCTCAGGAACAGATTGCTATTGAGCTTGGAAAACGATATAATCTACCTACCGTAGTAATGCGGTATTCCATCGTTCAGGGGCCTCGACAATCCCTTTACAATGCATATTCCGGGGCGATGCGGATTTTCACACTTTCATTGATGCTGGATCGGGAGCCGGTGATTTTCGAAGATGGCAACCAGATTCGGGATTATGTAAACATTGGTGACATTGTAGAAGCCAATCTATTGGTGCTTAACCAAGATGATGCAAACGGGCAGGTATTTAATGCGGGTGGTGGTCATGCCTGGACCGTTAAAGAATTCTATGACAAGATTCAAGCGGTGGTTGGGAAAAAAAAGGATCCCGTTATCTCTCGATACTATCGGTACGGTGATACGAGGCACATTTTCTCGGACATAGAAAAACTAAAAGCGCTCGGGTGGGAGCCCCGCCGGGATATTTCAACAAGTATCAACGATTATTGGGCCTATATTCACCAGGGGGAACGTGTCGATGAGGTTCTTGAATACGCTGAAACACATATGAAACAGTTACAGGTAATTCGATCAATTTCCGGATCGAAACCTAAAAAAACAAAAGAGGAACAGGGGCACTGATATGACCATGAAACACTTTGCGAGACAGTATTTGGGTGGATTAACGTCTTTGCTTGAAAGTTTCGATGTTGATCGCTTTGAGCAGATCGTTACCAGCATTCTTGATGCTTACCACAAGGGGAAGCACATCTTTGTTATGGGAAATGGCGGGAGTGCGGCGACTGCCTCCCATTTTGCATGCGACATCAACAAGGGGTGTTGTATGGATTTGGATAAAAAGTTTAAGATGCTCTGTGTACATGACAACATTCCCTCACTCATGGCGTGGGCCAATGATGTGGCCTATGATGCTGCGTTTGTCGAACAGATGAAGAATTTTTTTGATCCTGGAGACCTCGTCATCGGTTTTTCCGGAAGCGGTAATTCTGAGAATGTTCTGAGTGCCGTTCGGTATGCGAAACAAAACGGCGGCCGCACCATTGGATTGTCCGGGTTTTCCGGTGGAAATCTTGCGAAACTCGCAGACATATCCTTTGTTACAGCAGTCGACGACATGCAGAAAGTAGAGGATCTCCACTTGATCATCGTCCATATGATTATGCAGGCGGTACATGGCGCGTTGCATGAATCCGTTGCATGAGTCCGTTGCATGAGTCTGGGGATAAGGGATATTCAATCGAAAACCAACCATCCTAAAAGAGAATAGTGCCAAACTTATGAGCATGTACGAATTGACGCGTTCCTGGTTTGCCCTTCATACAAGAAGCAGATTCGAAAATGTTGTTAATGAAGGATTAATCAAGAAATCAATGGAAGTATTTCTCCCCAAGATAAAGGTTCAGAGCAAACGCCGTGATCGTAAACTGATGATTCATGTGCCCCTGTTTCCCGGATATCTGTTTGTGAAGACAGACCTGAATCCGACAGAGCATCTTGAGATTCTAAAAACCGTGGGTGCGGTTCGTCTGGTTGGTAACAGGGAGGGGCCTGTGTCCATTTCAGATGAAACGGTCGGTTCGTTGAAGATTATGGTAGCAAGCGAGCAGGCGGTTGCCACAGGTACACGATTTCAAAAAGGAGACAAGGTTATCGTCGTGGAGGGTCCCTTTGCCGGTGTGATTGGAACCTTTGTCCGGTATCGTGGGAAAGGCCGGGTGATTGTAAACATCGAAGCGCTTGGACAGTTTGCCGGTGTTGATGTGGGCGAGGAGGATGTCGAAAAACTCCCCGAGATACTCTTATAACCACTTGACTTCTCACCAAGTTGTGTTAATTAAAACATTTGTAAAAAACCCTTTGGGGAGAAGGAGGATGTATGAATAAGCTGGAGATTATCTCCGCTTTAAAAAACGAAACGAATTTATCAAAGACGGAAGCAGCGAAGGTGATTCAAATAATTTTTGATAGTATGGCAGACGCCATGTCACGCGGGGAGCGCGTTGAAATTCGCGGGTTGTGCAGTTTTTTTGTAAAGGAGTATGAAAGCTACACCGGTAGAAACCCAAAAACGGGGGAAAAGGTTACCATAAGATCTAAAAAACTCCCGTTTTTCAAGTCTGGCAAAGAATTAAAGGAACGGGTAGATAATTAAAGGGTGCCTGGATTTGAGCCCATCATAGATCAGAAACGGCCCTATCAGATATTAGCCACCTTTCTGAGTAGAGGAAACATTCCCCACGCCTTGTTATTTTACGGGGTGCCCGGTATTGGAAAACGAACGACCGCTATTGTTTTTGCGATGGCGAGCAACTGCCAGGAGTGGATGTCCGGGACCAGGCGGGCACTTACACCCTGCGGGTTTTGCAGATCTTGTAGAAAAATCATATCCGGAAACCATCCAGACGTCATCCACATCAAACCCTCCAACGCCGTCATACGAATCGTCCAAATACGGGAACTGTTGCAAACGCTTTCCTTAAAGCCCTATGAATCGAAGACACGCGTGGCGATCATATCTGACGCCCATGCCATGAATCCGGAGGCGAGCAATGCGCTTCTTAAGATGCTGGAGGAGCCGCCGGATCAGACGGTTCTCATATTGACCACCGAACAACGTTTCGATCTTTTGCCGACTGTTGTGTCACGTTGCCAGCAGATTCGATTTAAACCGCTGTCAAAAGCGACACTCAAAAACTTGCTGGTTGAAAAACAGGATATGGTGCCTGAGAATGCCGATATTCTTGCGGCATTGGCGAATGGTAGTTTTACCAAAGCGGTAGAGATGAGTCAGGGAAATTGGCTCCATAAAAGAAGTTGGATCATTGGTGAGATGGCGTCATTGGAGTCAAAGTCCATCGGTTTACTTCTGGCGTTCGCCGAATCGTTATCGAAAAACAAAGAGGTGTTGCTCGATACATTGGATGTGATGAGTGTCTGGTTAAGGGATGTGTTGGTTTATAAATGGAGTCCTCAAAACATAGTCAATGAAGACATGATCGGTAAAATACAAAATGCGTCACGAAAATGTTCAGAAGCTTCATTGCTTTCACAGATTACGCTTATTCAGAACGTACGGAAAGACATTCGGGCAAACGCCAATGTTCGACTCACGCTTGACTCCATGGTTGTTCGATTGGCAAAAGTTAAAGACGCTTAGCCACATCATATCGACAATTTGTTGTCGATTTTAAGAAATCGATTATACTCGGTGATTAAAAGTAAATTCCGCTGCAAGCGGGATTTCACGCGACTAAAGTGAGCTAAAACGGTTACTTCTCATGAAAAAGATCGTTGGTATAAGATTCAAGCCGTTTGGCAGAGTTTATGATTTTGACAGCGGGGCCTTTGTATTGAGACGCGGAGATCATGTCATCGTAGAGACAGAGCAAGGACTCGGTTTCGGTATGGTGGCCAGACCGCCATCACAAAGGACACAGCCATCTGCAGGTAGAACGCTAAAACGGGTCTACCGTGTCGCCACAGAAAAAGACTATCGGCAACGTGATCTCAATACGGAAACCGAGAAGCGTGCCTACACTTATTGCAAACAGTGCATCGAACAGCTCGGGTTGAAAATGAATCTCTTTTCTGTGGAGAGTCACTTTGATGCGAGTAAACTGACCTTTTATTTCACATCCGAGGGGCGCGTCGACTTTCGGCAGCTTGTTAAAATGCTTGTCAAGCACCTGAATGCTCGTGTTGAAATGCGGCAGGTGGGGATTCGCAATCAGGCAAAAATTTGCGGCGGCATCGGCAGGTGCGGTCGTCGAGTTTGCTGTTCTGCATTTATGGAGAAATTCGATCCAGTCTCGATTCGTATGGCAAAAGAACAGAGTCTTTCGTTAAATCCCACAAAAATATCTGGACTCTGTGGTCGACTGATGTGTTGTCTCACGTTTGAAAATGACACCTACCAAGCGTTGAAAGAAAAATTCCCAAAAATCGGAAAAGCCGTAGCGACC
Organism: Deltaproteobacteria bacterium; assembly: GCA_024644775.1. Next base: position 7,490 of record JAHEHB010000140.1, on the reverse strand, counting down.
CGAAACGGAAAAGGCAAAATCGTACGGCATAATGTTCTTGCAGATCGGGCAGTTGTCCGTTTAGAATGCGGCACAGAGATCGAAGTGCCTCTAAAAGAAATTGTTAAAGAAAAATAGGTGGCGTCTCATGTCCAAGCCAGTGTATATTACCACCCCCATCTACTATGTAAACGCCAGACCGCATTTAGGGCATGCCTATACAACTATCATGGCGGATGTGATGTGTCGTTTTCACCAAATGCGCGGTTCCGAGACGTTTTTTCTTACCGGCACCGATGAACATGGGGATAAGATTGTACGGGCTGCGCAGGAAGAAAATCTTACGCCGAAAGCGTATGTGGACAAAATCAGCGAATTGTTTAAAAACTTGTGGCCTGAGCTTAACATTCGATACAGTTCGTTTATTCGGACCACAGATTCATACCATAAAACGGTGGTCGAACACGTATTGCAAAAAATCCATGACAAGGGAGATATTTATTTTAGTGAATACGAGGGGCGTTACTGTTTTGGATGCGAACGATTTTATACCGACAGAGAGCTGGTGAACGGTAAATGCCCCGACCATGAGACAGAACCTGAATTGATTAAGGAATCGAATTATTTTTTTAAAATGAGTCGCTATCAGGACTGGTTGATCCAATTTATTAAAAAGCATCCTGATTTTATTCGACCGGAGCAATTTAAGAACGAGGTGTTGGCCTTTTTAAGAGAGCCGTTGGAGGATCTTTGCATATCCCGACCGAAAAGCCGCCTTAAATGGGGAATTACGCTGCCTTTCGATAATAACTATGTTACCTATGTATGGTTTGATGCGTTGTTAAACTATGTATCTGCGTTGGGATATCCAGATGGCGATTTGTTTAAAAAGTTTTGGCCGTATGCCCAGCACATTATTGCGAAAGATATTCTTAAACCCCACGGCATATATTGGCCCATTATGCTAAAAGCCGCCGATATACCCCTATATAAGCATTTGAACGTTCATGGATACTGGAACATTGAGCAGAGCAAAATGTCGAAGACTTTGGGAAATGTCGTAGAGCCTCTTGAACTCAAAAACGTCTATGGGCTTGATGCTTTTCGGTTTTTTTTAACGAGAGATATGGTTTTTGGACTCGACGCTAACTTCAGTGAAGCCGCACTGATTCAACGCATCAATTCCGATCTGGCCAATGATCTGGGGAATCTTTTCAGCCGGGTCCTCACGATGGTCCACAAGTTTTTTGACGGTATTGTACCTGCCGTCGATCCGGAGGTTAAAGAGGAGTTTCAACTCGGTTTGAAATCTCATGCTATACGTACCATCGATGAATTTGAAGCGACCATGGAAGCGGTCACCTTTCACAAAGCCATGCAGATTGTTTGGGATTTTGTCAACCGACTGAATAAATACATCGATGTGACAACGCCTTGGGAGCTTGCAAAGAAAAAATCCACGCGAAAGCAACTCCAGGTAGTTATCAACAACCTTCTGGAAGGTATGGGTGTAATATCCGGTCTCATTTATCCGGTGATGCCGGATACCGCTGCTATCATGCAAAAACATCTCGGACGTGATCCTGAAAAACCGTTTTATCTACTCGATTCGCTTAAAGACTTAACAATAGCGGCAGTCGGTACAAAGCTACCCAAATCAGTCGCGCTATTTCCAAGAATCGATCAAAAGAAAAAGGCGGATGCAACAGAAGATACCGCTTCTCCGACCAAACCTGAGATCAACCTTGATGAGTTTGGAAAACTTGATCTTCGCGTTGCGACGGTAACCCGCGCGGAACCGGTTCCTCGAGCAAAAAAGTTATTGAAATTAGAAGTCGATCTCGGTGAAAAAAGAACCATTGTGGCCGGTCTCGCAGAAAGCTACGAACCGCAGGATCTTATCGGAAAGCAGATTATTCTTCTTGCGAATTTAAAGCCTGTGAAAATCATGGGAATTTTGTCAAATGGCATGATGCTTGCTGCCGTTGATAAGGATAAGAAACAGATGGCCATCGCCACTGTGGATAAAAAGGTACCTCCTGGTACATTGCTAAGTTGATGCAAAAACGGAAGGAAGACCTGAGATAAGAATGAAATATTTTGCTTCACGATATACCGAACGCTCGTGGAGAGGGTATCAAGAGCGGTCCGCAAGAAATAAAGTAATCAGGAAATTCACAAGGCGGCTTCTCCGATATGGCACCGCTTCACTGTTTTTCATTTTGGCTTTCTATTGGGGAGCCGGCAGAAATTCGCTCCACGAGATGACGTGGGAGTACGGCGTCGCTTCAATCCAAAGGGAAAATAGTCGGAAATCCTATGAGATCGATAGATTGGAGGTTCAAAAATTACTGACTGACAAACGACTGGTAAATTTTGAAGAGACGAGTTTTGATGCGATATTTCATGGACTACCTGTTCGGGTGGACACGAGCCTCGATGTTTCCCTCCAGCAATATTTACAAAAAAAGCTAAAACGGTCCACTTCCCGATATATCGGGATCGTTATTATGGATGCCACTTCGGGGGACATCGTATCCATGGTTGGATACGACAAAACGGATCCCAGAAGCAATCCTTGTATCGACAATCGCTTTCCGGCAGCGAGTATTTTTAAAATTATTACAGCCGCCGCCGCCGTTGAAGCCTGCGGTTTCAATTCTGACTCAACCTTTACATTCAATGGCCGGAAACATACCTTGTATAAATCCCAGCTAAAAGACCGTAGAAATCGGTATACACATAAAATAACGCTGCGCGATTCCTTTGCTCAGTCGATCAATCCGGTGTTTGGGAAAATCGGTGCTCGAAGCCTCGGAAAAGTGAATCTTGAAAAATATGCCGAGGCCTTTGGCTTTAACCGCAACATCGATTTTGAAATTCCTGTCACGCCGAGTCGTGTCACGCTATCGGATGAACCCTATCATTTGGCGGAAATAGCCAGCGGATTCAACCGGGAAACGACAATATCGCCGCTGCACGGCGTATTGCTCGCCGCAGCCGTTCTCAACCAAGGGAAACTCATCGCACCGACCATCGTCGAAAAAGTTACGGATGAACATGGGCATGTCATGTACCGGAGCGATTTAACGACAATCAACCAAGCGGTTACGCCAAAGGCTACTGAGATTCTCAGCGATCTCATGCAAGCGACGGTTCGTTCCGGGACATCTAGGAAGGCATTTAAAGGATACCGAAGGGATCGTATTCTTTCCAAACTTATTATCGGCGGTAAAACCGGATCGATTTCCAATAAATCACGTGATGCTCGATATGACTGGTTTGTGGGTTTTGCAGAAGAAAAGCAAGGTTTTGTCAAATTGGCCATCTCCGTTGTGGTTGCGCATGAAAAATATATCGGCACCCGGGCGGGTCAGTATGCACGGATGGCCATACGACACTACTTTAAGAATCACTATTCTAAACAGAACACGGCATCGGATATCGCTCGCAAATCTTCGTGAGAACAAACGACGGTTGGCCCATTTGCCGGTGCAAGGGTTTTTGCCCATATGTTATTCTTTAGACAGACACTTTAGTAGAGGAGGGCACATATGCCGGGTTTCGAAGTATTTGGCGATGAGGAGCGGAAAGAAGTTCAAGACGTACTTACGACAGGGGTTCTGCATCGCTATGGGTTTGATCATGCCAGAAACGGTCACTGGAAGGCAAAAAGCTTTGAAGATGAATTTTCAAGACGTACCGGTGCCAAGTACTGTCTTCTTGTTTCAAGCGGGACGGCAGCCCTTTCCACAGCGTTGAGCGCCACCGGCGTGGGTGTTGGAGATGAAGTAATTATCCCACCATTTACGTTTGTTGCCACCTTCGAGGCGATTGTCGGAGTGGGTGCGGTGCCGGTTTTTGCTGAAATCGATCACACGTTGTGTCTTGACCCCGGGGCAATCGAGAATGTGTTGACCCCCAGGACAAAAGCAGTGATACCGGTTCATATGTGCGGTTCCATGGCACATATCGATGAAATCAAATCGCTTTGCGATCAAAAAGGGTTGGTTCTTATTGAAGATGTTGCGCAATCGGTGGGGGCTTCATTCAAAGGAAAAACATTGGGGACTTTCGGCCAAATGGGATGTTTTTCGTTTGATCCTGTAAAAACCATCACCTGCGGCGAAGGCGGTGCGGTCATCACTGATGAAGAAACCCTTTACCGACAGGCGGATTATCACGCCGATCACGGCCATGATCATCTTTGCAGCGACAGAGGCCTCGAAGATCATCCAATTATGGGGACAAACTTTCGCATCAGCGAACTAAGCGCTGCCGTCGGGTTGGGTCAGCTACGAAAACTTGATCGGATACTCGAAAAGCAAAGATTCCATAAGAAAGCGCTTAAAGACGCATTGGAACAATTTGCCCAGATCACCTTTCGAGAGATCCCCGACGAAAATGGAGATTCGGCCACATTTTTAACCTTTTTTCTTCCCGAGGCCTCTGTGGCGAAAAAACTGACACAGGAACTCGGTCAGGCCGGTATCGGTGGATGTTTTTACTGGTACGAGAATAAATGGCACTATCTGCGCAAATGGGAACATTTTAAAGGGCTCAAATCCGCAGCAAAACTTCCGATAATGCTACTTGTAAACCTACCGGATTACCATGGGGTAAAATTGCCCATTTCCGATCAACTCATGGGTAAAGCGATCTCCATGCTCATCATGATTTCCTGGACGCCCGAAGAACTCAAACAGCGGATAGAAAAAATTACAGAGGTAGTCGCAAAGGCACTGGAAGCGTAATGACATATGAATCTTTTCAATATACTGAAGGTTGAGGATCATGTTTCGTAATTTCAAGGTGGTATCACAGGTGGTGTTTGGGCGCGGCTGTTTTAGGCAGCTCGATGAGATGCTATCTCTAAAACGAACAGACAGTGCGGCGCTTATGGTTTTTCTTGTGGACGATGTCTTCGAAGACAAACCTTTTAGGGAAAGAATACCAATCGCCGGACAGGATTTGCTCCTATGGGTAAATGTGGATGACGAACCGAAAACCGGGTATGTCGATACACTCGTCCAGACGATCAAAGCGTATTCGAGTCGCTTACCGGAGGGAGTCATCGGTATCGGCGGGGGCAGTACATTGGATCTTGCCAAAGCGGTTTCTTTGATGCTGACCAATCCCGGGTCTTCGGCAGCGTATCAGGGATGGGATCTTGTCAAGAATCCCGCTGTTTATCATGTGGGAATTCCAACACTATCCGGTACGGGAGCCGAAGTTTCACGTACCACTGTGTTGACGGGTCCCGATAAAAAACTAGGCATCAATTCCGACTATACCGTGTTTGACCAGATCGTGCTCGACCCGGAACTCATATCGGATGTACCCAACGAACAATGGTTTTATACTGGTATGGACTGTTACATTCACTGTATCGAATCCTTGACGGGTCAATTTTTGAATTCGTTTAGTCAATCCTACGGGGAAAAAGCGTTGGACCTTTGCCGTGAGGTTTTTTTAAACAACACCTCCGGAAGTGATGATAAGCTGATGATGGCGTCTTATTTCGGTGGTATGAGTATTGCATACTCGCAGGTAGGTATTTGCCATGCGCTATCTTACGGTCTTTCGTATCTATTGGGTATTCACCACGGGATTGGGAATAGCATTGTTTTCGATCAACTGGAAGAATTTTACCCGGATGGCGTTCGAGAATTCCGGAAGATGATAGAACGCCATCACATAACACTTCCCCGAAATGTGACGGGCGACATTGAGGATGAAAAACTCGAAAAAATGATCGATGTTGCGTTAATCCTAGAACCTCTCTGGGAAAATGCACTGGGATCTGATTGGAAAACATGTATGACCCGAGATCGTATACGGGAACTTTATTTGCGGATGTAATTCGATACCGTGCAACCCCTGTGCTGTCTGAAGAGCTGCCCCTGCATATACCTGCAAATACATCCTTTGATAAGATTTTAGAATAAATAGAGAGGTCGGTATTTTTATGAAACCCATCAATAAAACCATTTGTTTCCTTTCCCCTGCATTCCGATATTTACGGTCTCTTTTTTCTTTGAATGTCTATTTCGGAAAGCACATGGGTAGTGTACCCGATCATTCCATCGTATTTTTCCCCTACCGGAGCACGATGCTTTGCTGTGGCATTGCCGGTATTGTCTCCATTAAAAATAATAAAAAGACGAGGGGTCGTATCGATATCGCCGCCATGGATAAACAGATTCAGACGATCTTGTCCCGATGCTACCTGGCGTGTCAGAAAAATAATTTGCGTTTGGAAACGAATTATCTCGGAGGGGATCAATGCATTCCCACGTTACTGGAAACCGTGCAATCTTTTAAGACAGAAACGGTTTTCTGCGCAATATACCAAAACAAGGATATTCAGACATCCCTTGAAGCGTTCGCCCATCGATTGAGTGGCGTTATCGAAACAGAAGAAAAAGTTCTCTCGGATTGCATGGGACATTTGAATGTTTCGGACGCCGATATGATGGCTGCTCGAATCGAAGACTTAAAAGACATCTGCTCATGTCTCACATCCGAAATTTTGGAAAATATAGAGAAAATTAAAAAACTTATCCATCGGTTTCAGCAACAGATGACACCTGATTCCATTAAGATTTTCAAGAAAGTTAATGCCGTGCTGAACAGCATTGACCGTCTTGAGGTAAGAGGACGCGACTCAGCCGGTATTTCTCTTATGTTTGTCCTTGAGGACGCTGAATTCGGGCGGTTTGAAAATGCACTCAAAAAAGCGGGGTTGTCTGACGAGTTCGACCAGCGATCGAATAAGGAGGTTTTAAAGAATCGGGGCATTCATGTTCGACAAACGAAAGATATTGACGACACAACGCATGTCGCCACTACCGTAACTTACAAAGTAGCCGCTGAAATTGGAAGTCTGGGGGACAATGTCCGATATTTGCGCGATCAAATAGCGGCGGACGAAGTTCTGCACATCCTTACAACCTTTCAGCATACCTACCATACGGTATTATCCCATACGCGGTGGGCATCGATGGGTGCCATTACTGAGGCCAACTGTCATCCTATGGACAACAATGCCACGGGACCGGAAGCGGCGCACAAGGGGTGGATTCATGCCTGTTTGAACGGTGATATCGATAACTTTTTGGAGTTGAAAGCAACCTATGAAAGAAGTGGATGTCGTATTCATGAAGACATTACAACCGATACCAAAATTATTCCGCTACAGATCGAAAAATACATACGTGACGGTCACAATATAAATGAAGCCTTTCGTCTGGCGGTAAACGATTTCGACGGATCCCATGCCGTTGCCATGCATACCGATCTTGCTCCTGGAAAACTTTTCCTCGCTCAGAAAGGAAGCGGGCAGGCGATTTTTGTGGGGATTGCAGAAGACCACTATATGCCGACGTCCGAAGTTTACGGTTTTGTCGAAGAAACACAATCTTATATCAAGTTGGATGGGGATCAGGTCGTGCAGGGCAAGAAGGGAAACACGCAAGGGCAGATTGTTGTTCTCAACCAGTCTTCAACCG
>JAHEHB010000492.1 GCA_024644775.1 Deltaproteobacteria bacterium | reverse complement strand
GTTGACACTCATAAGGTCCCTTCGGCCACCGGTCACCGTCTGAGGGTTTTTAGGGGGTCGCAAACAGTCCCACCGTCTTTCCGTCCTTCAGGTTAACGAGTCCCTCTTCACAAATTCTCAAAAACGGAATGGCTGCGCCGGTCAACGTTATCAGGGTTAAAACAGGATCACGGAATAAAACGCCCAGCTTTGCTGCCTCCGCGGTTAGCGCCTTGATTCTTTTGTCGATTTCTTCCAGAGGAAGATCCGACATAATACCAAAAATAGGCAACGGTAATTCCTTCAGTATTTCCTCGTTACTACAGAGAACGGCGCCACCCTGAAGTTCCCCGATTCGATTAACGGCCAGTGCCATATCCGCTTCGTCTGCCCCCACAACAACGATGTTGGAGGTATCCCAGGCTGCAGTGCAGGCAAGCGCACCGGACCGAATACCGAATCCATGAATCAAACCCGTGTAGATTTTCCCCGGCGAAAGCGTTCGATCGACAGCAGCAACTTTTAGTAAATCCTTATCCCTATTCATTCGGATCTCACCGTTTTTGATAGAAAATTCCTCAACACGTTCCTGTGTAACAAGATCTGTGACCATGTCAATAACCCGAAGACGGGTCTTTTTCAAACCGCCCGGGGCCTGTATTCGGAAATCTTCCGGTTTTATTTTTTTTGATAGGTGGACGCTGTTCAAATTCTCTGTCGTGAACATATGAGCACGAGGTGCTTTCTTTAAATTTTTATCCTTTGCGACAATTTTTCCATTGCTGATCACATACCCTGCCTGCAGGGTCTCAACATTCGGGATAACAATCATATCGGCAAAACGGCCCGGAGCAATACCTCCTATAAGGTGATCTATTCTGAAATGTTCGGCTGGATTCAACGTAACCATTTGGATGGCCTCAACAGGATCAAAACCACAATCGATCGCCTTTTGCGCAATATATTCCATGTAACCCTTTTCGATTAAATCCCCGGGCACCAGGCCATCAGACACCAAGATGAGCCGCCTGAGATCCACCCCCGTATCCTTGATCTTGGCAATCTCAACAAGATCTCGCCGAATACTTCCTTCCCGAATCATTACATGAAGACCCAGCCGTAACCGATCGAGAACCTCATCTGCTTGAATCGGTTCGTGACACGAAGAAATACCGGTTGCAAGGTAGGCCATCAGTCTTTTCCCCCTCGCCCCGGCGGTGTGCCCCTCCAGGGTTTTACCAAAACGAAGGGTTTCATTCAGTATCGGAAGATAAAGCTCAGGGTGCTGCTGTACGGCTTGCCAATAGGACTCCCCAAGTCCGAGAATCTCTTCTCTTTCCAGCAACCTTTTTAGATCTTCCAGTTTAATACCGCTCGCTGCCCTGCTGGTGGACACCATCGGCGGCGCAGTTGCAAAAATTTTTACGGGCTGATTATCCAAAGATTCAAGAAAATCAGTGACACCTGCCAGCCCTGCAATTGGATAAGGTTCCAGAGTCTCTGTGACGATGGAGGTCGTGCCCCCGGGAATCGCATATTTGAGAAACTCATGGGGCGTTGCCAAACTGGCAAGATGGGTGTGGGCGTCGATAAAACCCGGAATAAGCGTATTTCCCTTAAGATCGATAATTTGAGTCTGTTTCTGGATGGATCCATCCGGGGTTTCACCCACGTAGGCGATCCACCGGTCCCAGACACAAACTGAATGATTATCTAAAAGTTCACTCGTGTACACATTCAGCAATGTCGCATTGACCAAAGCAAGATCGGCACCCCGTTCTCCTTTAGCCACTTGTGTAAGCAATTGAGTGTCTTTTGTACTCCGAACGTATCTCGATTCCGTTGTGTTCATATCTAGTGAAAACCGTTGATGTGAATATCCTGATTGTGTGTCCAACGATCAAATCTTTGCTTCAGCCATCGTTTGAAAATCTCTCGCGTATACGGAAACAGAAAAAACAGACCGAAAGCATCCGTTAAAAATCCGGGAGTTAGCAAAACCATTCCCGCAACGAAAATTAGCAACGCATCGATTAGATCTTCCGCCGGCATGATTCCCTGCTGCAAACTGGCTCTGATTCTGAACATGGTCTGCATTCCCTGGGTGCGCGCAAGATGGGCGCCGGCAACGGCGGTTAGTACAACCAGAGCAATCGTATTGAATGCACCAATGGAGCCGCCGATTTTGATAAATAGATAGATCTCAGCGACAGGAATCAGGGTAAATGCAAGAAATAGTTTCAAAAACATAAGCTGTGTTCAGTTCAATGAATCGGTTCGAAGTGGCACGTAAAGTGCCGCAGAAATTGAGGTTGATAGGTAATATGGTATCCGGAAATCTTGTCCCGTGTTCGCCAAACTTCCTCGATTATTTCCACCAAATAATCAAAATGGCTTTGTGTATAGACGCGTCTTGGGAAAGCCAACCTGACGAGCTCCAACGGTGCCGGGCTTTCTTTTCCATTTTGGTCTTTTCTACCAAACATGACGCTTCCTAACTCAACGCTTCGAACCCCCCCTTCAGCGTAAAGGACGTTTACAAGCCCGATGCCCGGATATTCCAGCGGGGGAATATGAGGCGAAAACGCCTTTGCGTCCAGGAAAACGGCGTGTCCACCGACAGGCCGGACAAAGGGAACACCCAAATTCAACAATTTATTGCCTAAATAGTCGACGGTGGCATGGCGGTATACCTGATATTCGTAATCGAGTGCCTCAAATAAACCGATTGCGATAATTTCCAAATCTCTTCCGGCCAATCCACCGTATGTGGGAAACCCTTCCCTCAATATAAGCAGATTACGAAAATCTTCCGCCCATTTATCATTGTTACACACAAAATAGCCACCGATGTTGGCAAGACCGTCCTTTTTGCAGCTCATGGTTGCAGCATCGGCATAGGAAAACATCTCTTGAGCGATCTCAAGAAGAGATTTGTCCTTGAATCCCTCCTCGCGTTCGCGTATGAAATATGCGTTTTCCGCATAGCGGCACGCATCGATTACCAATGGTATGTGATATTTTTTCAATACATTTTTTACTTCCCGAATGTTTTCCATGGAAACCGGCTGGCCGCCGCCGGTATTGTTTGTGACGGTAATCATGCAAAATGGAATCTTTTCCGCACCATTCTTGGTGATACAACGTTCCAGTTTATCGATATTCATATTACCTTTGAAAGGGGCTTCCATCGCCAGATTAAAACCATCCTCACACAGCAGATCTAGCGCCTGAGCACCCACGTATTCTACATTGGCACGGGTCGTATCAAAATGGCTGTTGTTTGGGATGATATCTCCTTTTCGTAAGCGGGTTTCAGCGAGAATACTTTCTGCAGCCCGTCCCTGGTGGGTGGGAAACACATACTTCATATTCGTGATTTTCTTTACCGCCGCCTCAAATTTTAACCAGGATTTGCTACCGGCATAGCTTTCATCCGAAATCATCATGGCGGCCCATTGCTGCGTGGACATGGCACCTGTGCCGCTATCTGTCAAAAGGTCAATACAACAATCTTCGGCATTAATTAAAAACACGTTATAGTACGCCTTTTTGAGAGCGTTTTCCCTTTCCTCGCGGGACAAAAGCTTAAAAGGTTCTGTCATTTTGATCCGAAACGGCTCAATAATGGTGCGCATCGATTTTCTCCTTACCGAAATCGAGGAGACCTTAGTACACCCGCTCCTAAAAACGGTTGCATAATTCTAATAGTAGTTAGTACCCATCCAGAAATGGCTAATTTTCGCAATATCGGCGTTGGGCTCCGAATTTTAATCCTCAAAATACTCAATGTATTCCTGTGGTTAAAATTTTCGCCCGCCTTGATCTTGCAAAAATTCTCTCATC
>JAHEHB010000139.1 GCA_024644775.1 Deltaproteobacteria bacterium | reverse complement strand
GAGTTTTCCTCTGTAAACCCAATTTGGGATAAGATAGTCGTTATTACCCAATTGAGCGAACCCGCTCAATTGAAAGCTGTCAGGTGTCAGCGCTTAGCAATCAGGAGAAGGATTCTAAAATAAATTCATAACACTTGCATAAAAGAGATGGAATCCGTTTAATATTCACCCAAAACTGACCGCTGAAAGCTGATTGCTGAGAGCTCCCTAATTGAGCCTTGGCTCATTTAGGGTATTTGAAAAATTATCATCTCAGATATTGCTAGAGGCGTTTGAGATGCGATATCATCGTTATGAATCGAAGGATCAGATTTCTTTCGTTAGATACTCAACAACAATCGGCACAACCGGTGGAACTCTCCGGCTGCTGACGCGGATGTTTCGAATTATAGAAAGATGAGTACCCTGAACAATGCGGAGGGAAACGCCATTCAGCCTTGCTGAATCAATCGATACCAATCCATCTCCCACACCGTGTGCCATTGAATTCAGAAGACCCCCGATTTTGGCAACCACGTCGTGTGTATTATGGGGCAGTTTGACTTTTATCTTGTGGATGAATTTTTCGATATCACTGGTTTCCCAGGTGCTCATCACCCCTGCAATAACCAGCATGTTTACGTTTTTTGGATACGGCCGGCTGTTTAATGTTTCCAGAAACGAACTGCCCGGTATCAGATCGATCCCTGCCTCTCCGGCGCCATCTAGTATGCCCTGAAGCCAACTATAATTGCCGGTGAACAAATTTGTCAACTGATCACGAAATTCTGCAAATATTCGGAATCGTGCCAATTCCGATCCATGATTCGGTGTGCCCACCATGATCAGCTGCGCGACTACCGGAACGTTCTCATTCAATGCGCTTTGTATATAAGCCAATTCCGGACTGCTCAGCATCTCACGGGCAACCAATCCCCCCATGCTGTGCGCCACAATGGATACCGTTTTCTTACCTTTTGCTCTAAAGGATACCATTTCTTCAAAAAAAAACCGGGCCGACTCCACAATGGGCTGATCGTTTGGGTAGGTCATGATCCAAACATGAAAGTCGTTATTTATCAATGCAGGCGCTAAGTTCATCCATACTTTTCCAGGATCGTCCAAGCCATGGACAAGGACCACGTCAGATTTTTCGGTATCTTCCGTTCCCTTGAAACCTTTCCCATCAGCCAATTTTAAGCCATAGACAGCACGCATGTCCTTTACTTTTTCTGGATACTTTTGCTGAATGGTTTTGCGAAGACGAATCCTGACCTGTTTCTCCTCCTTAAAATAAAATTGACGGAAAACTTGAAAACCCACAATAACAAGGAATGACAAAATCGTCAGGAATATCCAAAATTTTCGCCGGTTGTTTTTCAAGTAGTCTCCCTTCGGTCTAACATTTTGAATTTATAAACGGTATTACAAACTTAAACGTACTCCCTTTACCGTCTCCCTCGCTTTCAGCCCAGATCCTGCCGCCAAGCAGTTCCACAAGTCGTTTGCTTAAAGATAAACCCAAACCCGTCCCGTGAAACCGGCGACTACTGGCTTCCTCCACCTGCTCGAACGGACTGAAAATGCAACTTAGATCCTCCTTCAACAGTCCGATACCCGTGTCAGATACGCTGATCTCAACCGCATTGGGCCGTTTGTCTTCCCCGGTAACAGCCAGCTGTGCACCCAAACACACCCGCCCACCATCTGGCGTAAATTTTACGGCATTTGACAAAAGGTTATAAAGAATTTGCTTAAGCTTGCGTTTATCAGTTTTGATGGATTCTGGAATGCTATCTATAGCAGTAGACAGTTGAATACCTTGTTCCCGAGCCTTTTCCTTGAACATCATTAGGCTACCCTCCAAAAGCAACCTTAGGTTTATATCGGACGGTGTCAACTGCATCTTTCCGGCTTCCACTTTCGAAAGATCCAGGATATCGTTGATCAGTGAAAGCAAGTGCTGACCGCTGTTAAGCGCATCATTTAAATATTCTTCCTGAATCTCGTTTAAATCCCCAAAATTTTTATCAACCACTATCTCGGTAAACCCGATGATATGGTTTAAAGGGGTTCTAAGTTCGTGGCTCATGTTAGCCAAAAAATCACTTTTGGCGCGGTTCGCTGTTTCTGCAACGGCTTTAGCATGATTCAACTGTTTGGTTTTCTCATTTAATCGCAAAATTAAATTTCTGGCCAGTTGCATAGAGGCCCGAGTTCTGTTTTTAATTTTTTCTGCAGCCCTGGCTGTCAAGGAAATATATACATTAGCAGCGTATAGCATGAAGAGCTTTATTATTTCGGAAATCACCGATATGTGCTTGTGGTCGACATAATGTAAATAGAAAAGCATAAAGACATAGCAGAGTATGGAAATATGAGAAAAAACGATCACTCTTTTAAAGCTTGTATTCGTCTGATCGGCAGTTCGGACGAGTAACAGAAAAAATAATAAACTCTTTTCTCCGCCAGAGTAGTAGATGGCTAAAATACATATGAGTATATCAGTGGTTAAAAAAAGAATCCCCAAATCAATCTTCGTTATTTTTTCAAAGAAAAAATAAAGACATATCCACGAAAGAATTATGTAACAAGAAACAATCGTGATAAATGAGACAAAATCTTTGAACGAAAAATTTCCGAGAATATACGTATTGTGGAGCATAACAATGAGACAGGCGAATACAAATCCAATTAACCTGAGTTTAGGTATCTGGATCACATTAAGGTAGTATCTTCTCTTTGCCTTCTCACGCTTGGCTTTAATAGGATCTATTACTAATTTGATTGAAGATGATTTCTTTTGTTTTCTAAAATTTTCCATTTTTGTCAAAAACATAATATATGTCCGTTTAGATGTCCACAAAAATACCACGCTTTCTCTCGGGTGACGCGGCTTGCAAAAAGCGGCGTTTTATCAGTTCAAAAAAACATTGGCACCTGGAAAAAGTGGCTGTATTTGTCAAAAAATCCTGCGTGGTGTATTGGGGAATATCTCGGCGATTGATTCCGTTTGCTTAGCTGTGCTATGAGTGAATGGTAAGAATTCCCCATTTGGGATGAAAGGATGATCTAATGATAAAAGCCGATACAATTTTAAATACAGCACGGGAGTTAAACGTCAAAGCTGCCATTGAAATCCCGAAGGATGTTCGGCACGAAATTGAACGGATGAAGGATAAGGAAACCAATAAGTTATCGCGGTATGTCCTGGTTAAAATATTAGAAAACTATGACGCTGCGATCGAAGACCGACGTCCAATGTGTGCGGACACAGGTCTTCCCCGGTATTATGCAAAAATCGGAAACGATACAGCAATCGAAGGTGGCATGATCACCCTTGAGAAGATGCTTCGCCAGGCAACCGCAGATACCACGGCAGGTATCCCTCTTCGACCCAACCGGGTCCACCCGTTCACGAGAAAGGACTACAACAACAATGTCGGCATTCATGCACCCACTGTCGATTACAGTTTCGAACCGGCTACGGATTGGCTGGATTTAACGGTGGTCCATAAGGGAGGTTTATTTGGTGGAGATTATCGGATGCTCTTTCCGGCCGATGGCATTCCAGGTCTCAAGCGATTCTTTCTCGACTCAATAGCGGAATTCCTTCGCCGTGGAATGTCTTGCCAGCCAGCGGTTATCGGCATTGGTGTTGGCGGCACCAAAGATGTTTGTGTGAGACTCGCAAAGGAGGCAGCCTGCCTGCGAATTGTTGGAGATCGAAACCCCGATCCGGAAATTGCTTCCATGGAAGCAGAGCTTCTGGAGTTTGGCGGCAAAGCGGGGTTTGGTCCCATGGGGTTTCCGGGAAATTCGGCGATTCTCGATGTCCACATTGAAGCGGCCTATGCCCATACCGGGGGGATGCCAGTGGGCATACAACAGTTTTGTTATGCTCAGCGAAGAAAAACCGTAAGAGTTTTTTCGGATAATACTGTCGAGTATCGTGAAGATCCCCTGTGGTTTACTTCATACTACCGACGCGATACGATCGAGTAGAGAATCCCCAATTAGATATGGTTTTATAGGTTTGATGGTTTCGCAAAAAGTCGAAAAACACGTTTTTATGTCATTCCGGCGAAAGCCGGAATCCAGTAAATTCAACGACTTCTGGATGCCGGATCAAGTCCGGCATGACGGTTTTAGGACTTTTTACGAGTTTATCAAGTTTAAATCAATGGAGGAACCGATAAATGGTAGATGACAATCATAAAGATATACGCGAGATAGATTTAACACTGCCGCTTGATAAAACAGATATCGAATCCCTAGAGCTGGGAGATGCGGTTTTTCTCAACGGGCTGGTTTTCACCGGGCGGGAAGGCGTCTATCGACAGATCTTTGAAAAGAACATCGAACCACCCATCGATATCCGAAAATTAGGCGGTGCTACCTTTCACTGCTCACCCGCAATCTGTGAGACAGCCCCGGGTGTTTATAATGTGCCTTCGGTCACGGCAACGGCAAGCTTTCGATTCGCAAAATACATGCCCGAGTTTCTGAAGCGGTATGGTATTCGCGTGGTTATCGGTAAAGGCGGCATGTCGACTGAGATTTATCAGGCTGCTTTCAAACCCAATGGAACAATCTATCTCACTACCGTCGGATACGGTCTTGGCGCCACGTACGGCCAAGGCATTGTGGGCGTAAAAGATGTGGTCTGGAAAAACGAGCTGGGGCTTGCCCAGGCCATGTGGATATTAGAGGTTAAAAAATTCGGCCCGTTTATGGTTGAGTGTGATGCAAACGGTAACAGCCTATTTGAACAAGCAAACAAAGAGATTGACGAAACGTTTCTTCCTCTTTACGAAGGATTGCCGGAACCTGCCCTTAAGCGAATGGGAGAAGTTATATCGCCTGAAGAGGAAGTTCTTTGATATGTGATCAGATACGAGCGCAGCCGCTGGCCTTAAAAGCAGCCAATTCAATCGAAAAAGAAACTCCGGCATGACAAATGTCGAATGTCGATTGACGAATTAAGGAATTCTTTCCATTTTATTTATTAAAAAGAGCAGAAGGAACAATAGCGATGACTGAGAATTTTATGTGCCCTGGGTTTAAGGCTGCAGGTATTGCTGCAGGAATTAAAAAAAACGGACAAAAAGATCTGGGTCTTATGTACTCCGAAAAACCGGCTACGGTGGTTGGCGTATTTACCAAAAACCAGGTAAAAGCAGCGCCCGTCCTGCTCGATAAAGAGCGAATTACCTTTGGTAAGGCTCAGGTAGTGATCGCCAACAGCGGCAATGCGAACTGTTGCACCGGTGAACAGGGGATGCAGGATGCCGTTGCCACGACACGATTCGTTGCAACCGAGCTCAATATCCCGGAAGAATTGGTGATGGTGGCATCTACCGGTGTCATCGGAACGCCGATGCCCATCGATAAAATCGAAGCCGCCGTACCGAGGCTCACCGAATCGCTTCGCCCGGATGGTTTTTCCGAATTCGCGGAATCGATTATGACCACTGACACGGTTCCGAAAATCGTTTCAAAAACAAGCGAAATCGATGGAAAATCTTACACGGTAACAGCCGTGGCAAAAGGCGCCGGGATGATCCTACCGGACATGGCTACCATGCTCTGTTTTGTGGCAACCGATATTCAGGTTTCACGTGATATACTTCAGGAAGTTTTATCAACAACGGTGGATCGATCCTTGAACCGAATTACCATTGACGGGGATACCAGTACAAACGATACGGTACTCCTGCTTGCAAATGGTATCTCAGAGGCTGAAATTAAAAATAGTGCAAACAAAGCGGCTTTTCAGGAAGTGATCGGTAACCTGTTGGTGCAGCTTGCCAAAATGCTGGTTAAAGACGGTGAAGGGGTTACCAAGCTGGTAGAAGTCGTTGTAAAGGGAGCATCAACAGAACATGATGCCAAAACGGTTGCATATACCATCGCACATTCACCACTTGTAAAAACAGCCTTTTTCGGAGAGGATGCCAACTGGGGCAGAATCATGGCAGCCGCCGGAAGATCGGGCGTTTCTTTAGATCCGGACAAAATCGATATCTATTTTGATGATGTTATGATGGTAAAAAACGGTGTGGGATGCGGGGAGATTGCAGAAACGGAGGCAACCAAAGTTTTAAAGAAACCTGAATTCGCAGTGCAGATCGGCCTAAACATGGGAACTGCGGGGTTTTCAGTTTTCACCAGTGATCTTTCTGTTGAATATATAAAGATTAACGCAGACTATCGCTCTTAGAAAAATGATGCGTCTTCAAAAGTTTCTCTCCACCGCAGGTATTTGTTCCAGGAGAGAAGGGGAATCATATATTCAGGATGGCCGGGTTAGCGTTAACGACCGAGTCATTACCGAACTTGGCACAAAGGTCGATCCTGAGAAGGATCGGATCGAAGTCGATGGAACGTCTGTCGTCATAAAGCACCACTCGGTCTATATCGCACTCAACAAACCAAAGGGTTATGTTACCACCTGTCATCAGACGAACGAAAAAATAGTTATCGATCTCATCAATCTATCTGAAAGAATTTATCCCATTGGAAGGCTTGATAAAGACTCAACCGGACTGCTGCTTCTGACCAACGACGGCCGACTCCATCACCGATTATCACACCCCTCCTTTGATCATGAAAAAGAATATGACGTAACGGTGGCAAAACCCATTGCAACCGGTGCGCTTCGGAAATTGGAAAAAGGGCTTCCGATGATGGGAACAAAAACACGAGCGGCCGCGATAAAGCGGATTTCATCTCGGCAGTTCCGGATCGTAATGCGAGAGGGAAAAAATCGTCAGATTCGCCGTATGGTCCGGAAGGTGGGAAACCACATAACCCGACTTCACAGGATTCGAATTTCAAACCTCCGGATAGGGAATCTGTCTCCGGGCACTTGGCGTCACCTTACGGAAAAGGAGAAAACGGAAATACTGCAGCTCGCAGGGTTATCGAAAATACGATGACACCATCACCATATCTTATTTTGAATCTCTTTCAAGGTTTTTTGGTACAGCGTCTGCTGCGGACCGCCGAATGAAACGGCTTGGCGAGCCGCTTCCTGTGCTTCCTGCAGGCGATTTTGCTCCCATAAAACATGGGCAAGGTTGTTAAAAGCGGATCCAGCGGTGGGATGCCAACGGATAGCGTCACGAAAGGCGGCCTCGGCTTTAACGAGGTCGCCATGTGCATAGTAGCTGTTGCCCAGTCCCATGAGAGTTACAATTGCACAGGATTACGGCTCGTATTTTAAGCCCATCGACACTAACGGCACCCAACCGTAAACATCATCACACCTGCAGGGCTGGAGGAAGAAGGATCTGTTCGGTATCCCGATAGGTCGGCACGTTTTCTTCCTCGAAGATGTGATCGACTTCGGCGATGATCTCATCTGTCAGCTTCCAGTCGGCAGCCTCAATATTTTCGGATATTTCAGAGGGTTTCCGAGCACCCACCAAAGCCACGGAAACGGCTTCGTTGTTTAAAGCCCAGGCGATAGCCAGTTGAGCCACGGTCTTGTCATACCGTTTGGCAAGCGCTTTCAATCGATCGACGACTTTCAATGATTTTGTGAAATGCTCCCCTTCAAACAATGGGACACCGAATGCCTTGCCTTTCGAGCGCCAGTCCCAATCCACAAACGTCGTTTCCGGTGTGAACGCACCTGTCAAAAGCCCGAAAGCCAGGGTACCGTAGGTCATAAAGCCTATCTTCTTCTCTTGGCAGTAAGGAAGTACTTCTGCCTCCATTCGGCGGTCGAACATGTGATAACCCACCTGGTTTGCAGCCATATGGCCGGATTGTTCACATTCCTCCATCATTGTCACATTGTAATTGGAAACACCGTACTCCCGTATTTTGCCCGCCGTTTTCAGTTCCTTCAATGTTGAAATTGTCTCCTCAGCAGGGGTTTTATGATCGGGCCAATGGATCAACAGAAGGTCGATCCAGTCGGTTTCTAAACGCTTTAGACATTCCTCGGTGGCCGTCAATATTCGCTTCCGACTGGCGTCAAGACCGGACAACTTGCCGTTTTCATCAAAAAGCAATCCCACTTTGGTGACCAGAACAATATCCTTTCTTCGGTTGCCCAAGGCTTTACTGAGCAGGATTTCGGAATGTCCGGGTCCATAGGCCTCTGCAGTGTCAAACAACGTAATCCCATTATCCAGGGCAAAATGGATGGCCTCCGTTGCTTCATTTTCGTCGATATGGCCGTATTGCGTTTTTCCCATCTCCCAGGTACCAAAACCGACCGTCGAGCAAACGATGCTGCTGTTTCCCATGCGTCGTTGTTCCATAATAAAATTTCCTTTCCTTATTTTACCTTAAAAAAATTAGCTCAGCCCTCGCAATATTGATGAATTCGGCTTTGTACGAATTCATCATACTTGTCGAGAATCTATATACAAGAACAGTTGAGACATCGCAAATATTTTCCTACTTCATCACCCAACTACTTTTTTACCATTTTGAATCAATTAAGGATAACAAACGAAACAAGTACCTATTGACTTGATGAATTTGATTTGAAATACAATGATGAATTCGTGTTCACTTTTAGGGTGACGATTCGGTTCTTTTGGTAACTTTTTAAAAAGAAGGAGGAAAATATGAAAAAATTATTCTTGAGGGGCATAGCCATTGTTCTTTGCATGGGGCTTTGCGTTTCGTACACCATGGCAGACGAATTTCCATCTAAACCTATAAAAATCGTCGTACCTTACAGCGCCGGCGGTGGAACGGACACCAGCACCCGGATGTTACAAAAATACCTGGAAAAGGTGCTTCCGGTCAACGTGGTCATCATCAATAAAGGGGGAGCGGCCGGCACCATCGGCAGCCGGGATGTGCTAAAATCCGATCCCGACGGCCACACCATTCTGGTCAATATTCCCAACCTGTGGACCAATAAATTTTTGGGCACGGCCAATTTCGACGCCTTGTCCTTCGCCCCCATCGCCGAGAGCTGGTCTTTCGCCATGGTGGAAGTGACCCGCCCGGCAGCACCTTATCAGAATCTGAAGGACTATATCGAAACCGGTAAGAAAAACCCCGACAAGATCAAGCAGGCCATCAACATCGGCGCCAGCACTCACTTTTGCAGCCTGGCGGTGCAGGATTTGACGGGCGCCGAATTCAAGCTGGTCCATATCGGCGACGGTGCCGAACGCATCGCATCGGTACTGGGCGGGCACGTCGACAGCACATTGATGGGCACCAATGAAGCCATTCGATTCCACAAATCCGGGGAGATGAAGATCCTGGGCGTCTACAGCGATCAGAAATACCCCGGCCTCGAGGATGTGCCCACCAGCTATTCTCTGGGCATCGAATTCAACTTCCCCTTGAGCTATCGTTTCTATGCGCCAAAGGACACACCCACCGCACGGATCGATTTCTTGGCCGATGCCTTCAAAAAGGCCCTGGAAGACCCGGAGCTCCAGAAAAAGGTCAATGCGCAGTCCTGCCTGATCACCTACAAACGGGGAGATGCGCTCAAAACGGCCATTACGGAAGAAGGAAAGCTTCTGGAGCGGATCGCCAAAAAATACGGTCTGATGAACATGAAAAAGAAAAAATAATCGCGTTTTTGGCCATCGGGTCGCGGGAGGCCGCCTTTCACTGAATGGGGGGGCGGACCTCTTTCCCGCCGCCCGGCGCGTTTTCCCTTAAAGGTGTGTTACATGGCGTCAAAACGACACAATCCCGCCACCGATGTTATTGCCGCAGCGAGCTTGATATTGGTTGCCGCCGTTTTTTTTGCGGCAACGCTCGATTTGAGAGATTCGCCGTATGAACCGCTGGGTCCGGCGTCGCTGCCCAGAGCGCTTTGTATTTTGATATTTGTCTGCTCGGTTATCCTTATGGGGCGGGGAATCCTGGGCGTGTTCCGTCAGGGAGGCTTTAGGATTTCGAAGCCCGGTCCCGAAACCGTCCCTTCGGGAGACATCGCTGATTTTAAGTTGAGACCACAGCTTGCCGTGACCATGATGGTTTTTCTGATCATCTACATCGGACTTTTGCACTGGCGGATGCTGGGGTACCGTTCCGGTTGCTTCCTGTTTATGATGGCCAGCGGCCTGGTGACCCTCTGGTACGAGAAAAGGGCGTATAAACCCTTTCATCTGGCGGTGTTGCTCGTACTAACCCTTCTGATGTCCTTCGGTGGGTATTATGTGTTCACCAAAATCTTAATCGTCGATCTTCCTTGATTTCATCGGCGTAAGGAAAAAAAGCATCCATGTTTGATTATTTTATAGATTCGTTTGCTTTTGTCCTCTCCCCATTACCGTTCTTCTACGTGGCTCTCGGTGTTTTTCTGGGAATCGTGGTCGGCTCTATTCCAGGACTGACCGGTTCCATGCTCATCGCTCTAACGGTCCCCCTGACTTTTTACATGGACAGCAATCTGGCGCTGGTGCTATTGGTGGCCATGTACGTGGGGGCCATCAGCGGCGGTTTGATCACGGCGACCCTGCTCCGAATGCCCGGCACGCCTGCGTCGGTGGTTACCACCTTTGACGGTTATCCACTGGCCAAGTCGGGTAAGGCAGGGCGGGCCATCGGCATCGGTATTATGTCCTCTTTTGTAGGCGGCTTTATTTCATGGATCTTTTTAGTTACTCTTTCTCCCCCCTTGGCCAAAATAGCCCTCAAATTCGGTCCTTTTGAATTCTTTTCTCTGGTGCTCATGGCCTTGGTCATGATTACCGCAGTAGGCGAAGGCAGTATCTTAAAGGGACTTATCTCCGGTCTCCTCGGTCTTCTGGCCGCCTGTCCGGGAATAGACACTCTTTCAGGTACGCTGCGGCTGGATTTCGGCTTCGAGGAAATGGCGGCGGGATTCAGCCTGATACCGGTGTTAATCGGTCTTTTCGGCATCAGTCAAATCATTGCCGACCTGACCAACATCGAAAGAAAAGTGGAGCGGATACCCATTACCTTTAAAGGGATGTTTCTCTCTCTAAAAGACCTAAAGGATCAAGCAGTCAATCTGATCCGGTCCTCGGTGCTCGGCACATGGGTGGGCATCCTGCCGGGGATCGGTGGGAACATCGGATCGCTTCTGGCCTACAGTGCGGCCCGAAGTTCCTCCAAGAAACCGGAAGTATTCGGCAAAGGGAGTGAAGAGGGCATCGTGGCCAGTGAAGCGGCCAACAATGCCACCATCGGCGGCGCCCTCATTCCGTTGATCACCCTGGGGATTCCCGGCTCACTCGTGGACGCCATCCTCTTGGGGGCGTTGATTCTGCACGATCTGACCCCGGGTCCGTTGCTTTTCCGGGATGACCCGGGTCTGGTCTACAATATTATGACTACCGCGTTTGTGGGCAATGTGCTGATGTTCGTATTCATGCTCTTTGCATCGTTTATCGTCGCCCGACTCGTGGACATTCCCAAGGCATTCCTGATCCCCGCCATCCTCGCCTTTTGCGTGGTGGGCACCTATGCGCTAAACAACCGCACCTTCGATATCTGGGCCATGTTCGGTTTCGGCATCATGGGATTTCTGATGGAGAAGGCCAAAATTCCCTTAGGCCCTTTTGTCATCGGGCTAATCTTAGGCCCCATCGCGGAAAAAAACATGCGTTCCGGGCTGATGCTTTCGGACGGTTCGTTTCTGCCGGTTATCACCCGGCCCATCAGCCTGGCATTTATGATCATCGCCCTGGTGACTCTGGTCTGGACGCTCTATCGGGAACTCAAACACCAGAAAGCCATGCAGGAGACCGGATATTAAATTCAAAGGAGGAATTTTTCTGCGTCGCTATTATCCTCAATCCATCGCATGACCTGACCAAAACAATGGGTACGACGCAATCTTCTTCACTCTTTCTGAAAGCCGTATTTGATCAGACTGCCAAAACCGCTTTTGACCCGTTTCATAGTACCAGAGGGCATGAAGGCCCAGGCCAGGAACATCACGTCGATGATTAAGATTGACAGACACAGCGGTCTGTCAACGAAGATGGAATATTTATCGCCGCTCATGATTAGAGATCGGCGAAAACCCTGCTCTAAAATGGGACCGAGCACCCGTGAAATGACAAAGGGCGACAAGGGATAATCCAGTTTTCGCAGCACATAGGCAATGAAAGCGAATACCATCATGACGTTTAAATCAAACAGCGATGTTTCCATGCCGTAAACGCCCATGAAGCAGAGCACCAAAACGATGGGAATCAACCGGTTCTTTTTCAAATTCAGGATGGAGACAAAGATAGGCGTGAAAAGGATGCCTAAGAAAAAGAGAAAAACGTTGGCGGAGATATAGGCGGAAAAAATACCGCCTACCATATCGGGATTATCCCTGAACAACGACGGGCCAGGGAAAAACCCTAAAAGTATGAGAGCCCCGATCAAA
>JAHEHB010000491.1 GCA_024644775.1 Deltaproteobacteria bacterium | reverse complement strand
AGGAAACTTATTTATTTCAGTGAAAAATTCCAAATCACAATGACCAATCCGCCTGTTTGGATCATTGGATATTAGTATTTGGGATTTCATTGGAATTTGGTGCTTGGAATTTGAGATTTCTGAATAATTCAATACCCCGAGAGAGTGCCTCCAAAGATTACTTTCTATTGGGTAGAGCACCGTTAGTTTCATATAAGCGCCGCCACTGGCAAAAAAACAGCCAGTCTGATCAAAAAGAAACTTCATTTTTTGAAGTCTCATATAAGTGTTCCTACTGGGACGACCTCGACCCCCTTGGCATCGAGCTGTTCCCTGAGAGCTTTGATCATTATCGCCGCACCGGGGGTATCCCCATGCATACAAATGCTTTGTGCGTCAACTTTAACGGTGCCGCCCTGATAGGTTGGCATTTCGCCGGTTTCGATGAACTGGGTAATCCGCTGGACCACCGCTGCTGAGTCGGTGATCAGAGAACCCGGCAATTTTCGAGATACCAATGTGCCGTCTTCATTGTAAGCGCGGTCTCCGTAAGCTTCCCCTGCGACTCTGAGCCCAACCTTTTTACATGTCTGGAAGAGTCGGGTCCCGGCAATCGTCATATATAGCAGATTTGAATCCACATCTTTTACGGCTGCAGCAATTGCTTCGGCGAGCTCCGGTTTCTGAGTCGTCATCATCTCAAGAATACCGTGGCATTTTACATGCTGTAACGGTACGTCTACAGCCGCACAAAATGCCCGTGTGGCACCGATCTGATAAATGCAGTAATCGTAAAGCTCATCGGGAGTGACATCTATGGCTCTTCGGCCGAAACCCATCAAATCCGGTAATCCCGGGTGGGCGCCAACGGCAGTTTTTGTCTCTTTGGCAAGCTTGATCGTGTACTTTAAAACATGGGGATCACCAGCGTGGAATCCGCAAGCGATATTTGCAGATGTAATATATTTCATTATCTCTTCGTCATCACCAAGCTTATACATACCAAAGCTTTCTCCCATGTCTGAATTCATATCGATTTTTTTCATTCTGTCCTCCTTTCCAAAGAATATTATTCAGGAAAACGGATATTTCACGGATTAGCACATTATTTTTGCGAGCAAAATTCAAAACGTCTCAGTTTTTCCAATCTTTGCGTCAGATTTGACCGGGCATCGTCGCCCAGGCTCCCGTCTGCGGCGGTCCGCGGTTCATCATGTGTACCCCGGCCCATCTTCGTCAAGGCTACACCTCGGCAGATCGAAGCTTATTGGTTTCCTGGCTGTCAATTTCCAGGGTCGCAGGATCAATCACTACACGGTAGACGTCTTTTGCCTCTTCAATGCTCACCAAACCATCGATGACATCTTCGCAGACCATCTGGGGATCGCGTTCCCCCGGTGGATAAAATCCCCCGCCACCGGGCAGTTCTAAGGTGATCTTTTGGTTCGATTTGAGCATGTACTTTGTTTTTGGGTGCGGGAGCGTGCCATCATCCAGGACGATACGACCCTTCTGGCCGTTCAGCCCCTGGGCAAACCCTTGGGCCGGAAAATAGATTCGATCATACATGGGCGAGTGTTGTGCCGGATGACCGCCGCGGATTTTCAAAATCATTCGTTGTCCTAAACCGCCCCTGAATCTTCCTGGTCCGCCGCTATTTGGAATCAGTTCCCGGCGTTCGATAAATATAGGCGATACGTTCTCCACTACTTCCACCGGTACACCGCGGATACCGCTGGGAAAGGCAGTTGCCGACAGACCATCTTTATTTGGGCGGGCGCCGGTTCCCCCCGCAGAAAAGAACACATAACAGAACGGTTCGCCGTTTTCTGCAATACCGTCAAACTGCGTATTCCACAATCCCTGAGAGCCCTCGGCGATGACCTGGTCCGGTAGCACGTGGCTGAGCGCCCCGAAAACCGCAGCGGATAAAAAATGCCCCAATATATGCCGGGCGCCCACCGGAGCGGGGCGCGTACAGTTCAAGATACACCCTTCCGGTGCTTTAACCGTAACCGGTCGGAAACTCCCCTCGTTATTGGGCACCTCCGGGCTAATGGAGCATTTGACGGGATAGGTTGTGTAGGCATGGCAATAGTTATAGACCACGTTGATACCACGGCTTGACTGGGGAGAGCTTCCGGCGTAGTCGGCAATGAGGTGATCGTCTTCGATGGTAATTGCGAGTTTAATGATGATCGGTTCATCAAATCCATCCACATCGATTTGGTGCCGATAGGTGCCATCGGGTATATTTCGTATCGCCTCCCGCATCGATGCTTCGCTCCGCTCGATGATGGCTGCCGAAAGATCGTTAAGATCCGACATTTGATAATCTTCCATCATCTCGATGAGTTTTTTACCGCCCACCTCATTGGCTGCAACCATGGCGTGAACATCCCCCAAAACCGGTAACGGCGTGCGGACGTTGGCGCGGATGATCTTAACGAGATCTTCGTTCATCCGACCCCGATCCACCAATTTCATGATGGGTATCGCCAATCCCTCCTCGTACACCGAAGTGGCATCCGCCCCGAAAATACGGCCGCCGATGTCCATGACATGACAGGTATTGGCGAAAAGCCCCACAGCACGTCCCTTGTAATATACGGGGGTGACGATCGTAAAATCGTGATAGTGGCCCGAAGCCAGCCAGGGGTCGTTGGTGATCAGCGTATCTCCCGCTTGCAACGTATCCAGCGGATATTCTTTTAAGAAATGGCGGACACATGTGGCCATGGTGTTAATGTGACCGGGTGTGCCGGTAACCGCCTGGGCCAGCATATTGCCTTGCTCGTCGAAAACCCCTGCCGAAAGGTCCCCGGCTTCACGCACCACGGTTGTAAAACTGGCATGCATGAGTGCTGCTGCCTGCTCATTTACAGTGGAGATAAGGCGGTTCCATAAAACTTCCAACGTAATTGGATCGTATCTGTCTTTGCTCATAATGCTGTCTTTGTCAAATGTCCCTGAAATTCTACAAGCAATTGATATTATGTTTTTTTCTGCCTACGTTTCTTAATGAATAGAATTCCTTCTTACCCATCATTCCATCATTCCAATTTTCCAACATTCCAATGTGGGCACAACCCTTTGTACAACTATAAACCTTTCTGCGTGGTTGGACGGTCCAAAGTGTATGTCCGTGATATCAATTCATCTGTACAATGATATTACCGAATTCATCAACCCGCGCCTTGGCCGGACCATTCATCACCAGGGTACTTTCGCGTTCTTCCACGATCGCAGGACCTTCGATTTTTGCTCCCACTGCAAGCGCGTACCGATCGTATACCGGCAATTCCGCATAGTCGCCCTTATCCGGTAAATAGGCGTTGCGCTTTCCTTTTAGTGGTTCGGATGGGGTATTGTTTGAGGCTCCCCACTGAATGGTATCGATATCCGGTTTGGGGCCGGTTGCCGTGACCCGCCAATTGACGCATTCGATGGAAATATCCTCGCAGAGTCGTTGATAGATGCTCTCATAATTCTTTTCGAACATCTTTCGAATCGTCTCCGCGTTGTCCGGAGAGAAATTTCCCTCCGGCAATGTTACACCGATTTCGAATCCCTGACCGACGTATCGCATATCGGCCGATCGTATGAACCGGATTTGATTCGGTTCAACGCCGGCTTCCAATAGCAGTGTGCGTCCGGTGCTCTCCATTTCAGCGTAAATGGCGTTCAAACGATCCCACTTGAGATCCTCAAATCGCGTGACGTAACTACGACTCAAGTCAAAAGACATGGGGGCCAGTAAAAAGCCGAAGGCGGAACTAACACCAGCGCTTGGCGGAATGATGATGGTTTCCAGCCTGAGCTTTCGGGCAACCTGGTACGAATGCACCGGCCCCGCACC
>JAHEHB010000490.1 GCA_024644775.1 Deltaproteobacteria bacterium | reverse complement strand
GTGCTCTTTGTGCCCTTGGTGGTTCATTTAACAACCTGTTTGGTTCCGGCTCGTCCGGGTTAGGTGAGATATGGAAGAAAAGATAAAAAAAGCGCTGATAGAGATCGTCGGTGAAAAGAATTTTACCGACAATTTGATCGACCTTGTATCGTATTCATATGACGCCTCGGAGTACAGTCACAGACCGGATTGCGGCGTGTGGGTTGAAACTGTGGAACAGATATCGGAAATTATGAAACTCGCCAATCGGGAACACGTACCGGTTATTCCCAGAGGCGGAGCCACCGGACTGACGGGAATGGCGGTTCCTTCAAAAGGTGGGATCATTCTCGATTTAAATCATATGAACCGGATTCTGAAAATCAGCATCGAAGATCGGTTAGCAGTGGTTCAGCCCGGTGTGGTTTATGCAGATTTGGAAAAAGCACTCGACAAATTTGGTTTCTTTTTCCCACCGGATCCTGCCAGCGGAAAGGTGTCGACCCTTGGAGGAAATGTAGCAACAAATGCAGGCGGGGTAAAAGGGGCTAAATATGGTACCACCAGAGATTATGTCCTCGGTCTTCAGGTGGTATTGCCCGATGGTCGTATCATGAGAACCGGCTCCCATACCATGAAAAGTGTTTCCGGTTATGATTTAACAAAGATCTTCGTTGGTTCTGAAGGAACCCTCGGGATCGTTACAGAGATAATACTTAAAGTAAACCCGAAGACCACTGCGGCGTCCACGTCTCTGGCTACATTCAATCGTGTAGAAGATGCGGGACGGGCAGTCAGTCAAATTATGCACAGTGGCATTATCCCAAGTGTTCTAGAGATCTTGGGGTACGATGCAATCGTTGCCATCAATCAGAACACCGATCTTAACTTACCGGAAGTGGATGCCATCTTACTGACGGAAACCGACGGGTACACCCAAGAAGAAACCGAATACCAAATGAAAGAGGTCATCGAGGTTTTCAAAAAGAACGATGCAATAGAAGTTAAACAGGCGAAAACGGCTGAAGAAGCCGCTGAGCTTTGGACCGCAAGAAAATCTGCTTATGCAGTACTCGCGCGAATAAAAACAAACTTTGTGCTGGAAGATGTAACCGTTCCCATGGCGAAAATTGCAGATCTACTCAAAGGTATAAAAGAGATTTCAAAGAAATATGACCTTATGATCGCCACATACGGTCATGCCGGGGATGGCAATCTGCATCCGCAAATCCTGTTCGATGGATACGATCCTCAACAAGTCGAGCGTCAGGAAGCTGCCAGCACCGAATTATTTAAATTGGCCATTGAGCTCGGCGGAACACTGACCGGCGAGCACGGCATCGGTCTGCAAAAAGCGGCCTATATGACCTTGGAACACGATCCGGTGGCAATGGATGTTATGCGCTCTGTAAAAAAGATGTTTGATCCGAACAATATTTTAAACCCCGGTAAAATGGCTTTGGAGATGTAATATGGAAGCGAAATATGATTTTGAAAAGAAATATCGAGAGCAGGTATTAAAATGCTCCCGTTGCGGATTTTGCCAGGCCCACTGTCCGGTTTTTGGTGCAACGTTAAGACCCGCCTACAACGCACGTGGCAAGATGCTCATCTTGAAGGAAGTAATGGACGGAAAGATCGATTTAAACGATGAACTGATCGAAACTTTATTTCAATGTACCGCGTGTGCAAACTGTTTTAAAAATTGCCCCTCTGGCGTCGAGGTGCCGGAAATCATCAAAAGCGTCCGGAAGGATATGGTCAATATCGGTTCGTGTCATCCGGCATTCACAGGAATGCATGAGGTGCTCACAAAGCATACCAATATTTACGCTGAAGACGATTCGGAAGATTTCGAGCGGGAACGAAATAAGCAGGCCACTTATGTATTTTTTATCGGCTGTGTGGGCGCTTATCGGGAAAATGAATCCACCCTGGCAACCTTGGATCTTTTGGATCGTCTCAAGGTGGATTATACGCTTATTGATGAAGTCTGCTGCAGTGGCGTGCTTGAAGATGTGGGATTTCAGCTTAACGAAAATTTAGTCAAAAAGAATATAGAGCTTATAACAGCGACCGGTGCAAAGGCTGTGGTCACTGGTTGTCCGTACTGCTCCAAGACATTTGCAAATAAACCTCAATATGTTGAACTCATAGACAAGGGGATAGAAATTCTGCATATTTCGCAATTGCTGAAAGATTTCGATTTCGGTGTGACAACCGATAAAGTCGTTACTTATCACGATCCCTGTGATTTGGGAAGACACTGCGGCATTTTTGAAGAGCCCCGTGAAACCATTCAAAAGATTGCTTCGAAATTTGTTGAAATGCCCCACAACCGTATGGATGCGATTTGTTGCGGTGCCGGGGGTGGTGTGCGGGGGGCTTATGCGAAAAATTCCATTGCCATGGCGAGAAGACGGCTGGAAGAAACAGAGGAAATCGGTGCGGAGATTGTGTTGACCGAGTGTAATTCGTGTGTTCATAATCTTTCCAATGCCAAATTACGAAAACAAAAATTCGAGATTTACAGTACGACGCAATATATTAACCAATTAATGGTGGAAAGTTAATTGGTCAAATTGAAATACTTACTAAGGTATTTTGACACGGAGTCATAGGATGGCCAACCAGGATTACAGCGTCCGCCAGCTATTAGAGATGGAAGCGTGCACCAACTGCCAAATCTGTGCGGATGTTTGTCCGGCGGTATCAGCGTCTCGAGATGGCGAGCTATCCGCAGTTTATCGGATAAAGGGCCTAAAGCAAATCCTGAAAAGTAGAACCGGCCTTTTTCGTAAACTCTTCGGAAAAAAAGAACTCTCTAAAGCTGAATGGAAGCATCTTAGCGATACCGTATTTCGATGTACGCTTTGTGGAAACTGTCAGGAAATCTGTCCGGTAGGAATCCACCTGAAAGACCTCTGGGTTTCTCTGCGCCAAGACTTGGTTCATTCCAAAGCATACCCTAAAAAGATCGATATGATTCGGGATAACCTGAAGGAAAGCCACAATGTATTCGATGAAGATAATGAGGAGCGGGCCATATGGGTCGAAGATATGGATGAACCGCCGGAGCATGGGTATGTTAAAGAAACTGCAGAGCTGGTCTATTTCACCGGCTGTGTCGCCGCCTATTTTCCACTGGCACAGCGAATCCCGGTCGCACTGGCTGAAATTCTTGAGGCATGTAACGTCGATTTCACACTGTTAGGCGAAGACGAGTGGTGCTGCGGTTTTCCGTTGTTAGGTGCCGGCCTGAAAGAGATGTTTCACGAGTTTGCGGAGCATAACATTCAGGCGGTGCGAGACAAAGGTGCCAAACAAGTTATATTCGCCTGTCCTTCATGTTACCAGATGTGGCGGGAATACTACCCCAAAGCGTTCGCCATAAACCATGCCACCGAATATTTCTTAAGACTGGTCGAAGAAAAACGGGTTCCATTCAAGGAATTTCCCATGAAAGTTACCTATCACGACCCGTGTGATCTTGGACGAGGTGCACATGTATTCGATGCGCCCCGAGAGGTGATCCGATCCATTCCAGGTATCACATTTGTCGAGCTTCCGAGAAATCGAGAAAACTGCCAGTGCTGCGGCGGCGGCGGTAACTTGGAGATGATCGACAGCCAGCTTTCAGCAGATATTGCTAAAGACAAAATCGAAGAGGTTCTCAGTACCGGTGCAGAGGCTGTGGTTTCCTCCTGTCAGCAGTGTGTGAGAACGATGACGACCTATGTGAGGCGAAACAAGATACGCCTTAAGGTGATGGACATTACCGAACTCGTACACCGTGCGCTAAAACGGTAAATAAACAACGAATCCAACGCTTTTGATCCGGATACACCGGAAGGGAAAAG
>JAHEHB010000489.1 GCA_024644775.1 Deltaproteobacteria bacterium | reverse complement strand
AGAAAATTTGGAATGGCACCCCGTGTTCATTGCGAATATTTTCAGTTTCAATGCTTTTGATGAATAGTTGCTGCATATCCCGATCGCTGATGTAAACGGCTAAGGCCCGCCGCATACAGCGCAGGTTTCCAAGTTCGCATTCGGCCATGTCGGTTTCTCGGGGTCCGCCGATACGAATCTGGACGTTTTCTAAAGGTTTTCCCGTTAGGGTACCTACGGCAAAAACAAATCCAAGATGTTCATAAGCTTCTTTGGCCCAACCGTAATAATTGTCGGAGAGGGCGCGGTCATCCGGCTGGACAAAGTCCCACTTGCCATCCAGAACCAGGGGTTCGAAGTAGTCGGCGGCATGATTGGAACTGGCCATCACCACCCGACGGACCCCCGCTTCCAGGGACGTTTGGTAAACATTAAAGGCCATTTGCACATTGTTCATCTCAGCGTGGAAATACTCGTCAAGATCACTCCGATCGCAATCAACGAAACCGAAATGAACCACTGCGTCGACTCCCTGAAAGTGGTGCCGGTAAGTATCCCGGTCCCGATTAAGCATATCGGCAATCTGAACGCCTTCTACCGGATTGCTGTTTCGATCTGTTGTCCGCACATCAAGCAGCGTAAGATCATACCGTTCTCGAAATGCAGGCAACACCTGGCTGGCAATCAGTCCAGCCGCGCCTGTTATCAATACTTTTCTTTTCGCCATCTCTGTTGCTCCTCTCTGTGCTTCCCTCTATATCTATTTTTTCCGCGCTTGAAGAATTATCCATGTATCACCCCAGATCCGCTATTTTCCCCCGGTATGTCTCAAGTTTCTCCTCCACAAGTTCGATGCCGATTCCGGGTCTTTCGGACGGAATGATGTACCCGTCCTGCCAGTCAAATGGTTCTTTTACGATTTTGTCGAAAAAGCCCCTCGATTTGTAGATGCTTTCCTGAATGAGGAAATTGGGGATATTGGCATCGATCTGAACCGCTGCGGCCGTAATTATCGGTCCCCCCCAGACATGGGGCGCCATAAGCACATAATGCGATTCGGCCAACGTCGCGATGTGCTTGCACGCCGTGATTCCGCCGCAGCTTCCCAGATCGGGCTGGGCAATCGCGCAGGCGCCTTCTGCAAAAAGTTTTTGAAAATCGTGTATGCTCGAAAGCCGTTCACCGGTGGCAACCGGTATCGAGGTGCTGGCGGCGATCCTGGCCATTTCCTTGAAATTTTCCGGTGGACAAGGCTCTTCGAGCCACAGCGGATCGTATTTTTCCACCCGCTTGGCATACCGTCGAGCACATGCCGGGGTGATCTGTCCGTGTGTACCGATGAGGATATCGGCCCTGCTTCCCACCGCTTCCCGGACCAGTTTGATGGCCTTTTCCCCGTGATCGTATTCTTCGAGACTCATCTCCCAGGGCGCGACCGGAAGCTGGTTCGGTATTGCATTACGCAAAGGGTCGAATTTGATGCCGGTAAAGCCCTCGTCGGCAAATTGGGCGGCGATTTCGGCGAGCTTTTCGGGGTTTCTCGTCCAATCCGATGTGGCATCTGAAAGAATTCCGCCGATTTCAAAATTGTACAGGTAGCTGTAGGTCCTGACACGGTCGCGGTACTTGCCCCCCAGCAGGTTGTACACGGGGGTGTTGTAGTACTTCCCGCAGATGTCCCACAAGGCGATGTCGAAGGCGCTGATGACACCACCGACGACGTAATCGGCGTGCTGTGCCGTCAGGCTCGAGTAAAGCGTTTGATAAATCGGCTCCCGGTTGATGGGGTTTTTGCCCTTCAGGTAATATTCGAAAACGCCCTTCACGGTTTTTTCGTAACCTTCTTCAAGCCCGTGTAGTGTCCGGAGAAGCGCTGTCTCCCCCCAGCCTTCGATTCCTTCGTCGGTTTCGAGTTTTAGGAAAAACCACAGATACCCTCCCAGGTTCGGTGGATCGGTTTTAATCACATACGGCTTTACGTTCGTCAGTTTCATGGTGATTCCTCCTCATGGAATTTTGGCTAACGGTATACAGGAACGACTTTGTTAAAAATAGATCACACAGGCACAAAAAAAGAAAGGATAAAAACCGACTGATTACTGAGTATCGATTGAGCGATCTGCACGGGAAGCACTCCGGCTCATCAAATGAATCGGGGCCGAATCTGAAGTTGGAAGAATCGGGGTTGGAAGATTCGGCCCTCTACGGTTCCCATTCTTACATATTCTTTCACTATTCTTTCGTCGAAATATTTCAATAGCCGGCGACACTGATATTTAATTTTTTAAGCGCATTAATAAATTTACGATCAAACGTTGCTACGACAGCCCCTTGATGGCACCGACACACTGAAGCGACAATGGCATCTCCAAAGTTCGATAAAGGCTTTGGCCAGACTTTTAATACAAGTTCAAAATCGACATCATTAACGACCTTGATCCCGGGCAATGCAATAAAATTTTTAATCATCAATCGGATCTTGCTCTTTGCCGTACCATAAACTTTGTCGAGAACGTACACAAATTCCGTCAATGCATTCTGTGGACAAATGACCGCACATCTCAGTCGAGCGGCTTCATCGAGCAGACCCGCAATTTTTTGCTGCTGGCTCATATTTCTATCTGTTACAAATGATATAAGCGCATTGGTATCAATTATATACGTCTTCACTTGTGTTTCTCCGCTCGAAGCGCCCGGCCGCGGTCGATATCTTTTTTGATATCTCCTTTTCCGGTTAAAATTGAATTTCTGAAATTTAAGAAATTCCTTTGAACAGGGTACACCAGAACTTTCCCGCCTTCGACCGCCCATTCCAGTGTATCATTAACGGATAATCTAAGTTTTTCCCGAATGGCTTTAGGAATGGTTGTCTGGTATTTGGATGTAACAGTTGATTTCATGTCATGCTCTCCATTGAATTTTCCTTACAAATTTACCATAACGTAAGGAGTTGAGGCTGTCAAGGCAAAGGGTCAGCCGCAGATTTTAATATCAAACACTATAGTGGATACTGATGAGATTCGGAAACAATATCAGGGTTTTCTTGTTCTTTAATATCATTTCTACTTGTCCAGTTTAACGAAATCAGGCCAAAGCTTTGCATAAAAAGCCCGCTGGATGCCCCGCACGCTCATCCCACCGTCGACAACGATATTGGAGCCCACACTGAAGTTACCCGCCTTGGAGGCGAGGAAAATGGCCGCCCCGGCGATATTGTCCTTTTCACCTATCCGCTTGGCCGGAGTTACCTTTTTCATCTCGTCTGTATGGTCTCGGGCAGCCTTGTTCAGATCGGTAGGGAAATCCCCGGGGGAGATCGTATTTAGCTGAATCCCTTCCCAGGCCAACCGGTCTCCCAGGTGCCGGTCCAACTGGATAACGCCCGCTTTGCTGACGCCGTAGGCGTAGTTATACGCCGAATTGATCTTGCCGCAGCCGTCGATGGAAGCGATATTTATCACATTCTTCGGAGTTTCCGGCGACGCCCCCTCACGTAGGAACGGCAGAAACTTCTGGATCATAAAAAAGATAGTCTTTATATTGAGATCCAATACAGCGTCCCACTTTTCCTCAGTAATATCCTCGATCTCAATGCGTCCGTCGCTGATGCCCGCGTTGTTGACCAGAATATCCAACGACTGCTCGCGCTCACCATAGGCCCCTGCCAGTTTCTCGATACCGGCCACGGAACTTAAATCGGCTGCGATGTATTCGCAGAAACCGATTTTCGCCAGCTCCTCATGTTTCTTTATCAGGGCCTCCTCTCTGCGGGCGACGATATAAACTTTCGCCCCGAAATTGACAAAGCCCTCGGCGATCATCGCCCCGATCCCCGCGGAACCGCCGGTTACCAAAGCAATTTTA
>JAHEHB010000138.1 GCA_024644775.1 Deltaproteobacteria bacterium | reverse complement strand
GCCCATTTTTTCACCCAAATCGGTTGCCGAAACGCCACTCCGATCCGCTTCCACCAATAACATGCTCATCCCCCGGTGACTGGGCTGACTTTCCGGGTCTGTTTGACACAAAACCACATAATATCCCGCGAGCCCTCCGTTGGTGATAAATGTTTTCGTGCCGTCGATTACCCACTGCCCACTGTTTTTCACTGCAGTGGTGTGCATGAACGTAATATCGGACCCATGGTCCGGTTCGGTAAAAGCTCCCGCCGTAAGCATCTTTCCTTCAGCAACCGGCGGCAGGAACCTTTCTTTCAACGCGTCACTACCAAACCGTAAGACGCATTCGGATGCAAAACCGGCCAGAATCACGGCGCTTCCAATGGAAGAATCCCTCGCACAAAACTCATCGGCAATGATGATGTTCTCCAGCACACCGAGACCCTGCCCAGAGTATTTTTCAGGAAAGTGAATACCAATAAACCCGAGTTGTGCCGCCTTTTTCCAAATTTTTCTCGGAAATTCATGGGTTTTGTCCAATTCCAGAGCAATTTCTTTATCAAACTCTCCTTTGGCAAAATCTCTGGCAGCCCTTTGAATCTCTTTATGTGATTTGGAAAGTTCAAAATCCATTGCATACCTCCATGAGCCGGTTAGAGTAAAGAATCGTAACCCAAAGACCCGGCTTTGATTTTACAGAAAGGCTTTATTCTCCCATTCCGGGAATAAGTGAATAACCCTAACCTTTAGACGAAGACTTCAGTTTCAATGCGTTTTCAGGTGTCAGTTCCGCTAGCGGCGGTGCTCGTCTGAGAAACCTCGTTTCTTATTGTGATGAATCCAGCTCCGCTGGCGGCGGTGCTGAACACTGAAACCCATAAACGCGCCGAGTCTCACTTGCGCCAAACTCGGAAGCCACCATTTTTAGGCGGTCGGAGGCTTCGCTTATGCGATGTATCATGTGTTTACGGGCTTTTCAAGGAAATAGACCGAATCATCGGCATCAAGAATGATAACGGCTCGCCCTGCGTGAACCGACTGCGTTTTTGACACGATCCTATTGAAAATTTTTAGATGTATCAATTAGTTGTATCGTTAAAAGAAACTTGACGGAAAGGCTCAGCTGGCTTAACTTGATTCAGTTAACACGAGTACTTTGGTCGAATTTGTAAAATCCGGTCCTTTGGGCTTGGATTCGTTATCATAACTATTACACGGAAAGGGAAAGAAACACATGTCGTTTTCAATAGCGCTAGCCGGAAAGGGAGGTACAGGTAAAACGACGTTAGCAGGCATGCTCGTGAAATATTTAGTCAGCAAGCAAAAGATACCGGTTCTTGCGGTAGATGCGGATTGCAATGCTAACTTTAATGAGGTGTTGGGTCTCAAGATCGCTGATACGGTAGGGAATGCCCGTGAAGGTATGAAAAAAGGCGTTGTTCCCAGTGGCATGACCAAAGATGTTTTTATGTCGATGAAAATTGAGGAGGCGATCGTTGAAGCCGATGGTTTTGATCTGATCGTTATGGGGCAACCCGAAGGGCCTGGTTGTTATTGTGCGGCGAATGCGTTACTGACTGGATTCCTGGAAAAACTCTCCGACAATTATCCTTACACTGTTATGGACAATGAAGCTGGAATGGAACATATTAGCCGACTGACTACAAAGAATGTGGATGTTTTGCTGATTGTTTCGGATTCATCCAGAAGAGGTCTCCAGGCAGCATTTAGAATCAAAGATCTGGCCAAGTGTCTAAATATTGGCGTTGGCAAAAGCTACCTCGTTATGAATCAGGTTAAGGAAGCCCCTTCGGATACCGTAAAACGAATCGTTTCTGAGGAGGGACTCGCGCTTGCCGGATCTATACCAGATGATGATACGATTTATGACTATGATTTAAACGGACGTCCCACCTTAGAAATTCCTGCAGACAACCATGCAGTTCAGGCAGCTTTTAAAATATTCGACAAAATTGTAAACTAACTTGATACTATAGGAAATTCCTGTCTCAGATAATGATGTTTACAGCTTACAGCAGGAGATACGATGCGTAAAACGGGTTTTGTATACGATGACAGGTATATGTTGCACGATACCGGGCAGTTTCACCCGGAGATACCTGAGCGAATTCGGGCGGTTCTTCAAGGAATAAAGGATGCCGGTCTATTACCGAAACTCGTACTGATAACCCCCGAAAATGCGGATCTAAAATGGATCGAGACCGTCCACCCGAAAGACTACATCCAGCGTCTTGAGCAATCCTGTGTGCTGGGGCACACAGAATTTGAATGCCCGGATAATCAAATGTGTACGGAAACATATGACGTTGCCTTGCTTGCAGTGGGAGGGGTTTTAAAGGCCACACGGTTTTTGATGGAGGGTAAGGTTGACAATGCGTTTTGTGCCGTGAGACCACCCGGACACCATGCAGAAACCAACCGGGCAATGGGATTTTGCTACTTTAACAATGTCGCGATCGCCGCCAGATATCTTCAGAGTGAGTGGGGGATCGAACGTGTTGGGATCGTGGATTTTGATGTTCACCATGGAAACGGAACTCAGGAGATTTTTGAGCGGGATGCATCGGTTTTCTATTATTCCATACACCAACACCCCTCCTTTGCCTATCCGGGTAGCGGCCGAGAGTTTGAGAAGGGTTCAGGTGCCGGACACGGTTTTACAAAAAACTCCCCGGTGTTGCCTGGGAAGGGCGATGCCGAATATCGGAGGTTGTTGCAAACGGATTTGGTTCCCGCCTTCGAGTTTTTCAAACCTGAGGTCATTCTGGTATCGGCCGGATTCGATGCCCATGAAAGCGACGATATGTCCGATATGAAGCTTTCAACAAAGGGTTTTTCCTGGATTATAGACAACGTGCAACAAATGGCGGACAGCTATGCAAACGGTCGACTCATTTCGGTACTCGAAGGAGGGTATGCGATTCGGATGCTGCCGGAATTGATCAAGAATCATGTAGAAATTTTACTTGGTATCGGAGTTTGACGGAAGGAGGACTCTATGTTTATCAGCAGGTCAATGACCCGAAAGGTTATTACCATCGATAAGGACGCTGAACTTTTACAAGCAAAAAAAATAATGGAAGACCACAAATTGCGTCATCTTCCCGTTGTTGATGGAGACAATCGTCTCATCGGTATTGTAACCGACCGGGATATTCGCAGCGCCATGCCGTCCATCGCCCTGAAAAGCTCAGAAGATGAAGCGGCAGAGCAAAAGGTATCCGTAATAAGAATCGAAGATATCATGACAAAAGATCCAGTTACTGTCACACCCACATACACGCTTCAGGATGCCTTACTGCTGATTCAAAAAACACGTGTCGGCGCGTTTCCGGTGGTTAATGATCAGGGGGTGCTAAAAGGTATTATTTCAATTCGCGATTTGATCCGGGCATTCATCAATGTCCTGGGAATTGGAGAACCCGGTACCCTGTTGTGTATACTTGTTGAAGAAAAAGTTGGAGAGCTAAAAAAGATAGTGGATGCCATAACCGAAGAGAACGTATCTTTTGGAAGTGTATTGGTCGCCAGGTACTGGGATGAAGGAAAGCGAGCGGTTTTTCCGTATCTGTTAACCCAGAACGTTGGCCCGGTGAAGCAAAAATTAGAAAAGCTAGGATTTGAATTGCTGGATCCCATGGAATGGTATTTGGATCAATTACCGAAAGTGGAATAACTAAGAATATAGGGGGGATTCGAGAATCGTTCCTATTTTCTGCCGTATGGAGGGTCAGTTAATTTTTGCAGACGATTCCTTATACAAAACTGTACATATACTGTCTCGATGGGTGTCTATATTCCGAAAATAAGATATCATCCGAGTATTTTATCAGGTTTACTAAGAAGTGAGGCAAAAGATATTCAACATATGTTGTCTCGATACGCAATTAAAACCGTAAAATTCTTGGAAAATGAGGGAGTTTGGCACACAATTTGCGGTAAGGTTTACTATAATAAAATATGCGAGAACCCATTGTTTGAGGGGTTGCGTTTTAAAGGGGTTTGCCATGTACGTCAAGTGTTGGGGGTCAAGAGGCTCAACGCCTGTGTCCGGGGAGCATTATCTAAAATACGGTGGAGACACGACTTGCATTGAAATCAGAACCAAAAGTAATGATACCATTATTGTAGATGCCGGAACGGGTATCCGAAGACTTGGAAACCAGCTCATGGCGGAAGGTGTATTAAATTATCATTTTATATTTACTCATGCCCACTGGGATCACTTGATGGGTTTTCCTTTTTTCAAACCTCTATATTCCCCGGATGCCGTATTGGAAATGCATCGATGCCCTTTTCACAGTAAATTCGTCGAAACTGTTCTATCTAAAGTCATGGCACCCCCAAACTTCCCAGTGAAATATTCCGACCTAAAGGCAAAAATTACCTATCAACCGGTATGCTCCAATACCTTCCAGATCGGAAGTATCACCGTAACTCCCATTCCACTGAGCCACCCCAACGGCGGCAGTGGCTATAAATTTGTAGAAGACAGCAAGTCGTTTGTATTTTTAACAGATAATGAATTGGGTTATATTCACCCCGGAGGCGCTTCCGTGGAGGAGTATTCGAGTTTTTCATACGATGCGGATCTTTTGATTCATGACGCGGAATACACGCCCAAAGAATATGAGAAGCGGGTTGAGTGGGGCCATTCAATGTATACAGACACACTGAACCTTGCCATGACGGCGGCTGTAAAACAGTTGGGATTGTTTCATATAAATCAAGAGCGTTTTGATGTGGAAATGGATATGATTATTGATGACTGCAACCGAATTATTAACGGCAGGTGTCAGAAATTAAATTGTTTCGCTGTTAGCGAGGATATGGCGTTTGACTTATAACCCCCTTGACAGATTCCATCAGTGATTATTCTATTGTGGGACAGGCGGGCGAGACGTTGTCCCGTATATTGGAAGAATTAGAGGCGTTGATGTAAGCTGGTGGCAAGTCCTCTAGTTTTCGACTAAAAAGAGATAGATAAACCGTGGATCAAGGTTTTTTTTCGCAACGCTGCCATACTCACTTTCGATTTCCGTAAACAGGTTTTCCAAAATTTTACTTAACTTTCGGCTGACTTCATGGGGGTCAAACCCGCTTTTTTCTGAAAGCCATCTCAGGAGGGATTCTTTCATGCCGGTTTTTGTCTTACGCGGTTTTTCCGAAAGACTCGTTATTCTGTCCTCAAAAAGTTGATCGAAAAATCGTTTAAATTCATTCAGCGTAAGCGGAATTAAATCTTCGGACAGTGTTAAATAGTAGCGCACCCAAAGCGTTAAGAGTAAGCTTTTATAGGTCATAAACCGACGCGGTCCTTCCGGTATCTGAATTCCCATTTGAAACAGGAATTTATCAAAAGCGATAATTTCACGGAGATTAGCGTCTGTCTGTTTAATATCCTCCATTGAACGAAATTCACGATAGAGCTCACCTGTCCTGTAATTATCATAAAATAGCGGCTTTTTGAGCAGCAGCCCTCCCAGTAATCCCAACCATTTCTCGTCCCAAAAACTTAAAGGAAGTCTTTGCTTCTCGAACCAGGCTTCTTTGCGCCAGGCCTCTGTCCGCCATTTCAGGGCCAGCGCAGTTCCAAAACCGATTCTAAATATTTGATGTAAAGGATAGTTCACTATGGTTTCGGAAGCACTCTGGGTTTGACGCTCAGTGTCTTTTTTTGTGAGCGCTTCAAGGCCGATGCTCAAATACCCACTGGCCTTTTGAACAACCGGCCGCAGTTCCTCTTTAACTTTAACTTGTTTTTGATCTGCAACGGCGACCTGATTACACAGCGCTGCAAATTCGGATTGTAATTGTTCGATCAACGCATCCGATTTGATGTTCCGCAATGCTTTGGAAAATAAATCCGCTGTCTCCATCATGTTTATGGGGTAAAATGGTACGGGAAAAAGAAGTTCGGTTTTTACTTCGTCTGAGGTATATTTGGTACTTTGTCTTTTAAGATCCTCCGGTCGGATGGGTTGATAAACACCGACGGCATCTTCAAACGGTAAAAATCCTTTTTCCGCCAGTCGAAAATTTCGTAACCGATAAGACTCCTCT
Source organism: Deltaproteobacteria bacterium (assembly GCA_024644775.1). The sequence continues at coordinate 6,312 of JAHEHB010000138.1, read as the reverse complement.
TCCGTCTCTGCCGGGATGATGGCCGTGGACTCGAATAAGAGACTTTGATATGTTTTGTAATCAAAAACCGCCAAATGATCCAGCAACCGTTTAACGGTCTCTTTTCTCCTCGAGTCTATCATTTCTTCCATTTTATTCGTATTATCCGATTCATCTGGTTCATTTGGGTGCGAATCCGCAGGTGCGGCATTCAACAACCGAATGTATACTGCGTCGTCGTAGGTAAAGAAATCCTTTCCTAATTCGGACGGGTCCTGATCTGTTTCTCGAATAACCACTTCAATATTTTTCGAGAGGTAATATTCAATACATTCGGTTTTCTGCTCAATAAGCCACTTTATGAAACGCACTGAATCGGCCGAAAGCATCAGATCGAACCACCGCGTCAAAGACGATCGGTCGATTCGATCCTTGTTCCAAATCTCTCGGTCGAGAATATGTTCCCACTGTTTAGCTGATGCCAAAGATAGTATGGGCAGTGAGTCTTCAGGCCCGATGTCTTGGATGAGGTAATAAAAATCTTCTTCCGGAAAAGAATGTACAAGGGCTGCCGGCTGTGACGCATGGAGAATTTGATCCAATGCCTTTTCCGGTGGAAGGCTCAGCACCTTTTTTCTATCTTTAGATAGTTTACGAATCCGTTCAAGGACCTGTTTATTCAAGGTGTTTTCTTCCTTTATTGTTGTCACAAGGTTGCTTCAATTCGTAAATTCTATCTAATTTAATTGAGGCGGACGACTTATGCGGCAACTTGTGCCGGTTTCGGATTCCAGGGCGCGAATTTCAGCAATATGAGCATACCGGGAATTGCGATCACCGTGCAGGCAATAAAAAAGCTTTCCCACCCCACCTGTTTGGCCAAAAAACCGGTGGGAGCAGCGGCCAAAACCCGTGGAATACCCATAAGACTGGTTAGTAGCGCGTATTGTGTAGCGGTAAATCTTTTATTGGTAATGCTCGCCATAAATGCCGCGTAAGCCGCTGTTCCCATTCCACTGCTTAAATTCTCAAAGGCAATAACTCCGGATAATGCAGGAATATTGTGTCCGATGCGAGCAAGAATTGCAAAACAGGCGGTCGACATGGCTTGAAGAATTCCAAAAATCCAGAGACTGCGATGGATACCCAGGCGAATCATAATAACACCGCCGATGAGGCTGCCGCTGATGGTTGCCCAAAACCCGAACAATTTTACGACTGCGCCGATCTCCGTTTTTGTAAATCCAACGTCGAGATAAAATGGAGTTGTCATCGCGCTGGCCATTGTATCGCCGATTTTATACATAAGGACAAAGGCAAGAATCCATAACGCGTCAGTTCGGCTGAAATACTCCACCAATGGATCAAAAACAGCCTCTTTAAGCGTTTTCGGAGTTCCAGCGGATATCTTGGGCTCCCGCGCAAGGAGCGTTGTTAAAATACCTGGGGTCATACAGACAGCCATAATCAGATACACCATCGTAAATGACATATGATCTGCTAATATTAAACCACCCCCCGATGCAAGCAACATCCCCACCCGGTAACCGTTAATGTAAAGGGATGAACCCAATCCCAGTTCTTCATCTGAAAGATCCTCCCGGCGATAGGCGTCGACGATAATATCCTGAGAAGCACTGAAAAAAGTCACCAGAAAGGCTACAACTGCGACCATCCAAGGACCTATTTTGGGATTGGTTAGCCCCAAGCCTCCAATCGAAGCCGCTAAGCAGAGTTGTGCCACTAACAGCCATCCTCGTCTTCTACCTAAAACCGGCAACGTGTATCGATCCAGAAACGGTGCCCAAAGAAATTTTAATGTATAAGGAAGCCCCACCAGGGCCATCATGCCGATCACAGCCAAGTCGACACCCTCTTCTTTCATCCATGCCTGAAGTACCGAAAGTGTTAAAAGAAGGGGTAAACCGCAGGCAAAGCCCATCAAAAGCGTGACCAGCATACGGCTGCTTAGAATCACCCGCATAATCGATTGATGATTTTCAGTATTCAGGTTTGTTTTAGGCATTCCGAATTGACAATGAAGCTTTCTATAGCCCCGTTAAGGCGGGATTTCAGCTTGGTTCCGAATCCAAGAATAACATATATCAGAAAAAACAAGAAATTACTCCAAAAAAAAGGCAGCGGATTTATTGCCCGCTGCCCGTCAGAAATACTCACAATCGGTTATGCTCTAATTTTTTGCGTATTCTTCGAGCTTCGAGGGTTCAACAATTGCCCCGTTTGCGTCCTTTAACGCAACGAGTTTTTCCCGTTGTTGTTCCAAAAGCGTGAAAAATTTTTCCGGTACATTCGATTCCTTTTTGTAAGCATCGGTCTGCAGCTCGACTCTGGCAATAATGTTATCAATATAGAGAGAAAACTGCTTTTTGTATAGATCTTCAGGATACTCTTTTTGGATAATCGATTGGAAAAGTGCTTTGAGATCATCGTATTTCGGGATGAAGCCGATGGGGGTCGGAATGGCATTGATATCATTGTGTGCTCTTCTTTCTAACCAGGAAAGCCATACTTTCACATCCCGCTTTTCGCCCAAGAGTTTAATCGACGATCCGCCCCGTGCTTCTTCGGTTAGGAAATAATTGAGCCCTGCCATCACCGGTTTCTTATCGGGTGAGATTTTTTTGCTGTTAAAGAACTGAAATTGGGCGTCCATATAATCACCCAAAGCGCCGGGCGTAAACGGGGCGTTCGCCCAGGGAGCCCGTTTTACACCGGTTGCGCCAACTTCGGTAGCGGTGGCGGCAGAAACAATACAAGCACCGATTAAAACACCTTTATCCGGAGTTTCAGCCTCCCATACCGGTGGCATGGTGTTGCTATCCCTCCCGCTGTACGTGATGACCCGAACCTCTACACCAGCGGGATCTTCATTTTTTTCCGAGTAGTTGCCCAACGCTGCTGAACGTAACGTTGCGCGCGCATTGGGATGAGAGATGGGAACCGGTTTCCCCTTTTCGTCCATCATCCCCTTTTGCCAATCGCCTTGAAAGTTTTTCCCCTTCTTCGGAGGCTCTTCACCGTTTCCGGCCCAGTGCGGCACCCCGTTGTCATCGATCAGAACATTTGACCAGATCACCTCGGTTTTAGGTTTTCGGAGACATTCCATCAATAAAGGATCGCCTTCCCAGTTTACATCCTCCACGATTCCAAAGATGCCGATTTCCGGGTTAATGGCACGAATAGATCCGTCTTGAGCAATCCACATTTGGGCAAGATCGTCTCCCACAAATTGATTTCCGGCCATAGCTGTGGTGGTTTTACCACAACCGCTTGGCGCAGCCCCTGTGCACCAGGTTACCCGGCCGTTTGGACCCTCCATGCCGGTAATGAACATATGTTCTGCAATCTCAACACCCTTCTTTTCATAAACCGATCGATCCACTGAAAAACGGTGATTTCCCTTTTTCATCAACAGGGTGTTCCCGGCATATGTGCAGTTAAAGCTGTATGTCGTCAGGTGGTTTCGGTCCATAAAAACGCGGGCATTCGGTAAATCTTCCGGGCGATTCAAACCTTCACTGTGAATATTGGTATAATAATAGCCTGCCCGTTCAACTTCTTTATCGAACGCTGAAAATGCGTTTCGATAGAGGAGTTCCGCACTATGCAACACGTATGTTGAGGTAGACATCTCCAATGCCGGATCGGCTGCCGGGGCGCCAATGGGGCCTCTCACATAACAGCCGATCATCAGAAGCTTTCCTTTTGCAATGCCGATCATATGCTGCCGAATCTCCGTGAGGGTTTGGTCCCGACTCATTTTTTTTGCGAGGGAGCTCACCTCTTCTCCTTTAGTTTCGATATAGTAGGTTCGGTCGATAATGCGTCCTTGCTCCTCTTTGAGGTCATAGTGGATCGTGTGATCCTTCATGGGCAGATTCGATTCTTCCCCCTTTTTTAAGGCGAGCTCCTTAATAAATTTGCGATCTTCTTCGGAACCGGTGTTCACAAACACTTCGTCCGGGTCACACATTTTGATGGCGTTTGCGATCTTTATGAGAACCTTCTGATTCTTGATCTGCTGTATTCTCGACAGATGGGTTTGATCCATCTTCTGTTTGAATATTTCCATCGCTTCTTCGATGGTTTTGATCTTTCCGATTTCGGTGACAAGGTCCATGATATCTTTTCTCAATCCCATGACAGACTCTCCTTTTTCGTCAAATTGGCGTTATTTTTTATAAAATCGACGTCACTTGTTAGTCCTTAAAACTCCAATATTATATCGTTTAAATCTCTTTTCGGCACATGGTGACCACCTTCTTTGTCCCGCCAGTATCGTGTGTCGTTATCGTTGCCGACGGTCTCGATATATATGGTTTCTCTCGGTTTTCCGATGGCGAGCACCAATAAAATCTTGTATCTATTCGGGATATTCAGAATTTCTCGAAGTGTATCCCTGTTGAGATTTCCGATCATACAACCGGAAAGCCCTTTTTCTCGAGCACCCAATAAGATGCTATGGCTGGCAATACCGTGGTCCACTCCAAAATTGTTGGTGATCTCGGAATCTCCAAGCACAACGATGTAGGCAGCCGGCGTTTCGCCGTCCGTTGGGCCGGACCAGTCTTTTAGGTGTTTTGCCCAAAAAAGACAGGGAAAGATTCGCGAATTTTTCTGCGGCTCGTTGGAGAGAACATACTTCAACGGCTGGAGGTTCTCACCGGACGGAGATATTCTTGCTAGATTTACCAACTCCAGGAGCGTATCGCGATCAATTCCGGAATCCCCATGAAACCGTCTACAGCTTCTGTTTTTTCGAATCAAATCTTCAATCATATAGCTCATTTTCCCCGCCACAAAAAAATTTTTCGCCAGCAGGCATCTGCTGCTGAATCCAGACAAGTACCTTGTCAAATTCTTCCCAAAGCTCCTTGAGAGCCTTCCCTCTATGACTCACCCGGTTTTTTTCTTCCAAGCTTAATTCTGCAAAGGTTTTTTGCAACGGCGTGTAACAGAAGATGGGGTCATAACCGAACCCATTTTCACCCGCCGGCGATTGGGCAATTTCACCCTCACAACGAGCTTCGTATGTTAGAGCGACTCCCGTTGGCACCGCAACCGATATGACACATTCAAACGCTGCCTTGCGATTGGTTTTGTCCTCCATTGCGTCCAAAAGCTTTGCACAATTCTTTTCATCGGTCGCATGTTCTCCGGCATATCGTGCGGAGTGAACCCCGGGCGCGCCGTTTAACGCCTCGACCACCAGCCCTGAATCATCTGCTAGTGCCGGCAATCCCAGGACTCTCGAAGTAAAGCTTGCTTTTTTATAAGCGTTATCATCAAAACTGGTTCCATCCTCTACCACGGGTGGAATTGGGCCAAAATCTCCTATGCTTTTAATTTCAATCGAAAAATCTTTTAATATTTTCTTTATTTCTGCAATCTTACCCTTATTCCGCGTCGCAATGACAAGGATTATCGAATTTGACATGCAAACCTCATTATAGTTTGGTAATGAGTCATATACAAGCACAAGATAAACACACTGTTTGGCATTAGAACGGTGATTTTATAAATTTACGAAATATAGTTCAGTGTCCTGCCTTTGTAAAGTATTTTCGGGTAAATATACGAATTTTACACAAATTGATGGCGGGTGCAATGGTGATCATAGAATTGCAAATTTTGCTTCGAGATTCGTTTCTTGACAGATCAAACAGATTCAAATATAATCTGCCAACGCGGTGAATTTCAAGGATTATTTTAAGATATAATCTTTATCGTTTTGATTGTCTTTAAATACTGGCATGAAAATAGGGCACTATCTATCCTGGAATAGTCGATATTTTAAAGGATGCATACTACATGGACGATGATACTTCTCTGTATAATAGTCGAATCATTAAAACATATTTAGAATTTCTTGAAAAAAATTATTCCGGTCTCGATATCGATTCAATTTTAGATTATTCGGAAATGACTCGATATGAAATTGGAGATCCGGGGCACTGGTTTAGTCAACGTCAGGTTGATCGTTTTTATAAAATACTGGTGGAAAAATCGGGTAACGATAATATTGCTAGAGAAGCCGGGCGCTACCTCACGTCATCCGTTGGATTAGGTCCTGTTAAACAGTCAATTCTGGGATTAATGAATCCGCTGTCCGTGTATTTGTTAATGGAAAAGCTATATCCCATGATGAGTCGAGGTGTGGATATAGAGACAAAAAAACTGGGGGTAGACTCGGTTGAAATTATCGTAACTCCTAAAGTAGGGGTTAGAGAAAAATCTTACCAGTGCGAAAACCGTATCGGGTCTTTTGAATCTTTGTCGAAATATTTTACAAACAGCTTAGCTAAAATCGAC
>JAHEHB010000488.1 GCA_024644775.1 Deltaproteobacteria bacterium | reverse complement strand
TTTCGATACAATAGGAGTTGGCCCCAACCATCTGCAGGAGCAGCCGCCCATTCGTCTTTTAGACGGACGAGTCTCAGCGGCCCGGATGCAAATGTATGATCGCCTAGTTTTTGAACAACCGAAGTTGCCGGCTTTGGATCTAAAATCCCTTCTTCGACCCAGGTAATCACATAATCCAAGGGAACGAAAACAGTATCCGGTAAAGAACCGGCTGCAGCGGCCGCAACTATTCGCGTGGGCAACTCGCTCTCTTTTACCGGAACCACCTCGACGGTAATGCCGGTACCCTGTGCAAACCGTTTCGCAAGATTCTGTTGAATGGTCATCCGTTTCGGCTCAATCTCAGAAGTCCAAAAGGTAAGCTTACCTTTCTCGGAATGGACGGTCCCTGCTGACAAAAATAGAAAAACAGAACATACGATCGTTAAAGTTTTTTTACTGTTATGCCTCTTCATAAACGTCCTCCTTTCTTCGTATGTTTAAATGAAAACATAAAACAGCCAATACGCCTAGCCTCCCATCGAATACTTACAACGTCACAAAGAGATAACAAACCCGCACTCGTATTATCTTCGACCTAAATTGAAGTTCAATTAGATCAGAAGGAATTCAATTTGTAAGCGATTTTGGATAAAAGCCGCGAGGGCTCCTTTTAATTGAGATTTATAATAATCTTGTTGGACAAAATAATTTGGCGCGATAAAAGCCTACACATTAGGACTCAGAAATTCAATATTTTCCGATATCATAAAAAAAAATCTCGAAATTGTCCAGGCAGGATACAAAACCTATTGGAGGCGAACTTAAAACCCACTCCCACGGAGGAGATCTTACCCAGCAGAAGGGAGTTCGGTTTATTCTCTACTCTCTACCCTTCTAATTCCATTCGAAACAGACCCAGGAAAAAAAGATTAGGGGCGCTTTATTATTTGAAGACAGCCTTGCCAATTATGTCATTTTCTATTATTGGACCAGAAACGATCTAAAATGATGAATAACAAAAGGGTTAAAATTGTTATGCTCTCATTGGAAGTCGCTATCGCCGGTTTAAATGGAATATCCATTTACGGAGCTTCGAAAGGGGCGGTGTCAGCGCTGACAAAACACTTGGCCATTGAGTTGGCCCCTTTTAGAATCACTGTCAATGCCATCGCTCCCGGTACTGGTACTGTGGAGACCGATATGTCTCGAAAGAATCTATCAATTTTTAACCATGCCTCGTTGTAAACACCAACAGATCGTCTTGCTCGCACCAGAAGACCGGAAATTGCGATGCCGTCACTGCCATTTAACCATCGGTGAAAAAGAACTGGCCGAGGATCACTGTCCGGAGTGCTATGAGGTTTACGGTGTGAAGCGCCGCGATTTTGAAACGGTCGAACCGGAAGGTGACGGCAGAACACGATACATCTGTGAGACATGCGGCGCAACGATCACGATCTGAATCCGTTTCGCCTCAATCCACCGAATTAATTTTTAAACTCGTTTGTAGGTCTTGAATATTTCACTATTAGATGATTCATAGCACCCTGATTATCTTAAAACCCGATCATCTTAAAGCCGCTTTAAACTTATTGGCGACTTTACGAAGATTTTCCGACCAGTTCAGTGCCAACGGATCGACAAAGACCACCTGACCGTCGATTTCTTTGGCCACTTGTTCGGCACTCTTGGACGAAAACTGCGGCTGTACAAACACGACTTTGATATTGTTTTCCTTCGCATGCTTAATGAGTTCTTTGAGTTGAGCAGGCTTGGGTTCCTTGCCCTCGATCTCGACGGGCACCTGTTTTAATCCATAGGTATGGGCAAAGTACCCCCAAGCTGGATGAAATACCATAAACTGAAGATTGCGCTTGCCTGCGAAAATATTTCTAAGGTCGGTATCCAGATCCCGAACATCTGTAATAAAGGTTTTATAATTGGCCTCATAGGTAGAGCGATGGGTCGGATCGGCTTTCTGAAGGGCAGTCAGAATCGTTTGGGCCTGCATCATGACCAGCGGCGGGGACAACCAGATATGGGGATCAAGTGTTCCGTATTCATGGTTATTTTCGCCGTGTCCATGATCCGCTTTCTTTTGTTGCCCGCCTTTTTCATGCGGTTCTTTCATCCCGTGGGGATCGGAGGCGACCATGGGGATTTTTTGAATTTCCTGATCCGTGGGCACGACCCACATATTTGGGTTTATTGAGATAATTTTTTTTAACCAAACTTTTTCAAACGGCACGCCAACGGAAAAATAGACTTTGGTTTTTGAAATAGCCACCATTTGTTTTGGCTTGGGTTCGTAAGTAGCTGGACTGGCTCCAGGCAGTACCATCACATGGATATCCACTAGTTCTCTGCCGATTTGTTGCACGAAATACTTTTGAGGAACGATACTGACAAATACCGGAACCGTGTCCCGTGCCAAAACAAATTGGGAAGAAGTAACAAATAATGGAATAATTGCAAGTATTTTTAAAACTGAACGTGGCATCACTAACCTCTCAATTGATACTAAGTTTCGTTCGTAAACCATCAGGTTTGCGCGAATGAACGGGTTATTACTTGAAAATTGTAAACCGAAAACCATTGCCTACATGGTAGTGTTGTTTACATATTTTTTTTTTCTTAGCAACAACCATATCAAAATCAGTTTATAAAAAAATACATCCATCGTAAGAATTATTGACGAGCTCTCGAAAATGCCATAAATTCAAAAGTAATGATTGTAACATACGATTTCAATCCAACGGTGCACTCGGGGATTTTGAAAAAGTGCTCGCTCGCAAATTAGAGCACATATACGAGAGAGGATAGCTGCATGGACGATAAACGCAAAACAATAGTCCTTACGGGCGGAAGTCGAGGCATCGGTCACGCAACGGCGAAACGCTTTTGGAATGCAGGTTGGCGTGTCATCACATGTTCTCGCCAACCTATCCCCAAAGATCATCCGGGGAAAACCACTCCTGAAAATCACGTTCAAATTGATCTGGCAAACCGGAAGGACCTCTTGATTGGTATTGAAAAGATCCGTAAACTCCTCAACGGCGATTCGCTCGAGGCGTTGGTGAACAATGCGGCAATCTCTCCTAAAGAGGAGTCGGGAAAACGTCTGGGATCAATCGAGACAGACATTAGCGCGTGGGACCAGGTATTTCAAGTCAACTTTTTTTCTCCGATTATGCTGGCTCGCGGACTTATTAAGGAGTTGGAGGTTGGGCGGGGAAGTATCCTGAATATTACTTCAATCGCGGGCAGTCACGTTCACCCTTTTGCCGGATCAGCTTATGCAACCTCTAAAGCCGCCCTTTCGGCACTCACCCGAGAGATGGCAGCCGATTTTGGTCCGTATGGAATTCGGGTCAATGCCATAGCGCCGGGGGAAATCGATACGTCGATTCTGTCCCCCGGTGCGGAAGAGTTGATTAAGAATATTCCTCTCAGGCGATTCGGTGAACCCGAAGAGATTGCAGATATGATTTATTTTCTGTGCTCGGAGAAATCGAGCTATGTTTCCGGGGCAGAAATCCATGTTAATGGTGGGCAGCACGTTTTTTAACCAAACACAGATTAGTCACCTAATAACAGAGGAGGAACACGTAAAATGAATAGACAAGACCTTGAAGCCATCGCCCAATATATCGTTCAGCCCGGAAAAGGGATATTAGCAGCAGATGAAAGCTCCCCGACTATTAAAAAGCGCTTTGACACCATCCATGTCGAATCCACTGAAGAAAACCGGCGGTTCTATCGCGAACTATTGTTTACGACTGATGACGTCGAAAAGTATATCAGTGGTGTCATTCTTTTTGATGAAACGATTCGGCAGTCAACCCGGAATAATGTTCCCATTCCGG
>JAHEHB010000487.1 GCA_024644775.1 Deltaproteobacteria bacterium | reverse complement strand
TAGCTGAGCCATTCCGCCATCGGGCCCCCCAACCCGGGGATCATACCCGCCACATATCCGATAACTCCCGCCCGAGCGGCCAACCACCAGTTGGAAACTACATCCTTGAAACCCTGTAATCCGGTCGGCGGTATCCATTCGGGTCAGGAAAATTTATCCCACACATCCAGCCGGTCCATCAGTTTCGTTACCTCGAGACAATACCGTTCATATCGCCGCCGCCGGCGTGAGGTACGATCATCGTCACATTTTTCGTTGGAAAATCCGATTGAGCGACTGCCGTACCGGTTGGAAACACAGCCACCAGAAAGACGATCAACACCGCTAAAAGCAAAAACATTCTACCTGTTCCGTTACGATACAACATTACTGTTACCTCCTTTCTTATTTGATAGGGTTGGGCATGTCTCTTTTTATTAGATGGGCCACAACCATGTTAAAGATCAATATCATGGTCATGTCAGTTATAGGGTATTAATCATATTAATATTCGATCAATGAAGCATCGTCAATATAAAACCGGCGTATCCCGGTGTGCACCTCGTAAGCGTCTTTAGAGCGTAAACGGTGAGTACTATCCTCAGAATGATGTCTATGAGGAAAACATGGATCCAGCCCCGAGGCCTCATAAAGCTCCTTTGAAGAAATATTTTTTTATTGACAGGATCACGATATGTATATAGGGATTTTTATATCGCTTTGAAACATCATTTCATATACGGAACCCGTTTCAACAGGGAATAGGTGGCCTTTACTAGTATAGTTTCCGTCCAGAAATGAGAAAAGTTGAACGACAAATACTCAAGCTGAAGGTTCGTTTTTCGAATAGGATATCAACCGACACCAATTAAATTATTTCCGACCGAACAATCGGCTTGCATTCAAACATTTTTAGGAAGGTGTAAAAATGAATGACATGAAGCTTGACAAATTGATAGAAACCCGTGAAAAAATATCGTCCAAGGAATTTCCCATTCCGGTAAAAGAGCTTTGCGCGCGCTATGAAGCCCTCTTTACCGGGGTCATCAATGACGTCCTTCGTGAGTATTGCTTGATGGACCAGGCCCTGCCGGCCGCTATCGCGCCGCTTCGAGACGAGATGAAAGTCGCCGGTATCGCCTTTACCATCAAAAGCTCCCAAAACACGCAGATATCCGGGGAGATGGAGACCCGGGCAAAGATGCTGGATGAAATACACGAAGATGCCGTGTGCATCTGGGATTCCAGCCGTGCCACGGTGGAGGCGGCGCTGTGGGGAGAGGTTACCACAACGTTGGTTAAACGAAAGGGCGGCAGGGGGGCGGTATGCGACGGCGGGTGCCGGGATACGGCCCAGATACTGGCCCAGAATTTCCCTGTGTTTTGCAGATACAGAATATCCAGCGGGAGCCTCGGCCGTAACTTGATCATCGGTTTCCAGGTACCCATTCAGATCGGCAATACCACCATCCGTCCGGGGGATGTGGTGTTCGGTGATATTGACGGCGTGATCATCGTGCCCCGGGACATTGCATACGATGTTGTGGTTCGGGCGGAAGAAATAGGAGCCAAAGAAGAAGAATATAAAGACTGGGTTAATAAAGGCGAAAGTGCCTCTGAAATCATAGACAAAGGCGGGTATTTTTAGAACCTCACATGATGGTTGTTTGACTAATTGGGATTTGGAATTTTACCAGGTATCTGAAACAACGTTCCAAATATCGCGTTGCGAATTTCTCTAAGGAATTGAAACGTATTTTAAGGTTTTCTTAACTCATAAAAAAGAGGTAAACAAAAAGTGCAGGCATCCGAAGAAGCACGAATCAGATCATTGTACAAGGCCATGGGCTTTGACGATCCGGATCTGGGCAAGCCGCTGATCGGTATCGTAAATACCTGGAGCACGGCCAATCCGGGGCATTCGGGGCTCAAAGCACTTGTGGAGCAAGCGATATGGGGAATCCTCCAAGCCGGCGGAACACCGGTTGAGTTCGGATTGCCGGGTCCTTGTGATGGGATGGCCAACGGTCATGACGGCATGAAGTATATATTGCCGGTACGCGAGCTGATCGCAGCCGGGGTCGAAACCATGGCCTGGACAAACAGGCTACATGGGCTTTTGCTGGTGGGGGCATGTGATAAAATCGTTCCCGGATTGCTGATGGGAGCCGCTCGGGTCGATCTTCCTTCCGTATTTCTCGGCGCCGGTCCCATGTTTCCCGGGACAGTAAATGCCGATTCTCCTTTTGCCGAAATGTATCACGATACCCGCGTTCATCTCTCCGTTCTTGACTGGGGTCACGAAATCTACTCAACCGGGAAAGTCACAGAGCAAGAGTACAAACATCTGGAAGATTCTGTTTGCCCCACCTGCGGCGTGTGTCCGGTGATGGGAACTGCCAGCACAATGAATTGTCTGGCGGAGGTCCTGGGATTTTCTCTGCCCTATGGGGCCACCATTCCGGCGGTGTTTTCCGAGCGGCTCAGGTTCGCAAAATCGTCGGGGCGGGCCGTTGTGCAAGCGGTCAGAGAAAATCTAAGACCCTCAGATCTGGTCACCGAAAACTCCCTGCACAATGCGATCCGGTTTCTGATGGCCACCGGTGGATCCACCAATGCACTGCTTCACCTGCTGGCGTTGGCTCAGGAAGCAGACCGTCCGCTGGATTTAGAAACCATTGAGACCCTATCCAAAGAAACTCCGGTCATCACGAATCTGATGCCCTCAGGTCCAAACGATATGGTTGCCTTCCATCACGGCGGCGGGGTTCCGGCAGTGGTAAAACAACTGCTTCCGATCCTATACAAAGAAACACGAACAGTATCGGGAAAGACGCTGGGCCGGATATCCGATGCGGCGCCCCTTTCTGAAGCCGACTTTATCCGCTCTCTGGACGATCCGTTTCACGCCCGGGGAGGGATCTCCGTCCTCACAGGAAATATTGCACCAGAGGGCGCGATTTGCAAGCCGGTAGCTGTCTCTCCTGGAATGAGACATCACCAGGGTCCCGCGGTGGTTTTCGACAGTGAGGAATCGTGTCTGGAAGCCATCCGAGCCGATGGGGTTTTACCGGGCTCTGTTGTTGTCATCCGGTGGGAGGGTCCCAGGGGAGGGCCGGGAATGCCCGAGATGTACAAGCCCATGAAGTTTCTGGAGGGGAAAAAGCTGGACAGCAGCGTCGCACTGGTGACTGACGGTCGGTTCTCCGGGGGAAACCGCGGCGGATTTGTCGGGCACGTAAGCCCTGAGGCCGCTTGTGGAGGGCCGATTGCCTGCATTCAGAATGGAGATGTCATCGATATCGACATGAATGCCGGTACGATAAACGTGGCGCTCGAGGATTCTCAGCTGGAAATGCGGAAACAAACCATTAATACCGACACTCACCGCAAATCACTGAAAGGCTGGCTGCAAATTTATTCGCAAATGGTGGGTTCGGCATCCCGGGGAGCATGTCTCGGAAGCCGAATTCCCTGATTGTTTATCGAAAACCGTGTATCGAAGGAGATTTCGATGGAGCGCGCATTCTCGTTCGCAATGCCGTTTCCGCATAGCACAGAATAGCAGTTTGGACCATTCCTAAAGGAGAGGAGGTGATAACGTTCGGAATGAGAATCGGCAAAGCCACTCTGGATATCGAACCGGGCGAATACGTCCGTTTTCACAATCTCACAACATGTCAAACGGCAGAACAACGGGGGCAAGGGTGAAAATCGTCATTACCCGCAACATCGAAAATGCTTTTATAGAACAAATTCATAGAGTTACCGAAGCCGAAATCTTCATATCCGAAAGCCAAACGCAAATTGTATCGGAGATCGAAGATGCGGATATTCTGCTGTGGTTCTGGCACGTGAACCATGCCGTTGAA
>JAHEHB010000486.1 GCA_024644775.1 Deltaproteobacteria bacterium | reverse complement strand
TGAATTTTTCGGGATGGAACACGAACTGGTTAGGGAGGGAAAAGCAAGGGGTTAGCTGGGTTAACTTGCTCTACGCTCAAAATTTGGGCTTCTGAGAGGCGCTGTATCGGGCGATCTCACTTGTACAAAGGGTTTAGCAGTGGGTTTTTAGAGGCTTAGGAGGCGGACAAGGAATAATGTCCGATAATAATGCGTTACGTCAACTCTTACGTTTAGGAGCATGCCGAAAGCTCTCAAAGGCAGGGTCGAGAAAGCATGACTTCGTATCGTTACTTTCGTAAAATATAAAAAGCTGTGATATCCTTTTTAAATCAAGAGACATTGAATTTTCTTACCAGAATCCTATCTAATTCTATACCCTTTGGAGATAGACGTGGAAAATTTGTGTGCTATAAAATTGTTAGGGTGTGTTCCATATATTTCTATTTTACTTGGCTCGGGAGGAATGATAGCCTTTTCAACCAAATTTTCATTTCCAACCAGTATTTGGTAACTGGAGCCCTTTCCAAACCGGCGTTCGATCTGAATCATGACGGCTTCTACCGCCTTTTCCTTATCGGGGGAAATGTTCATGGTATCTTCCTGGGCGGATAGAATAACACCTGCTTAGGCCGGATATAATACGCTTTGGATTCATACACGGCGAACATGGAAGTCTGGAATGCCGGAAGGTCTCGTTTCGAGGCAGCACATCCTTTCTGGATGAGAATTAAGATTTTACCGCCTTTGGTGGAAAGGCAGGCCCGGCTATTCTTTTGGGCAGGCCTGGAAAATTGCCTCCCTTTTCAGGCGGGTCAGCACTTCGTCCTCGTATGTTATGCCATGGGCGATCTTTTTCATCCGCACAGAGAGGCGTCGATAGCCCCAACTGCAACGACGTCTGGCCTCCTCTGCGCCTTCGCGTTTAAAGTAAAAGGGCAAATTGACCTCAAAAAAGGAAATACTGTCTGCATCCGTGAGCGGATCGGAACGGGAATCCCCCCCAATCTCATGAAGCGTTACCAAACGGCAGGCTTCGTCTGTCACAGAGTCGGCTACATGACACTTGCACAGGATTTTCCGCAAAATCTTAGCTCCATTGCGTGCATGACCGGCCTTAAATACTTCATAACAGTTGAAATCCGAGCGAAGTACTTTTCGTCTCTTAACAGCACGGTCGATGTCATGGGCAAGAGCCGCGATCCGTAACGCCGGATCGGCTTTGGGCTCAAGCATGAGCAGCCACTTTAAGGTGTTTTCGGCATGAAGCGGGTCTTCCGGCACACTGGATCGTGCAATAATTTTTCTGATTCTTTGTTTGGCGCAGTCGAAGCTATCCATGATCCCGGCAGATGAAAAGGCGGCGTATGGTTTCGATGTTCATCACAACGGCAATCACAATCAGTGTCAAATACGCCTGGTTGAATACGGCACCGTGGAATATCAGAAAGGCTCGGGTGTCGCGGCCCATGCGCAACACCCCGCTATGGCCGATCCGGTCCCGCATGAGGCTGTCGTGTTTGTCGGCCGTATAGCTTACCATGAAGGAGCCGATAATCGCCAGAAATCCGACCGGCAGGATAAGGCTATCTGTATTGCCTGCGTATGCATGCCAGGTGAGGCCGAAAAGAAGGAAGGCGTCTGCATAACGGTCCAATACCGCATCAAACCATCCGCCGTAGGGGCTGCTTTGATACGTGAGTCTTGCCACTTCGCCGTCGCAGCCGTCTACGATCGAGGCAAACTGTGCGATACATCCGCCCAGCAAAAGGGCAAAATAATCGTTGATTACGAACAGGCCGGCGGCCAGCACCGAGCACAGGAATGAGAACAAGGATATCTGATTGGGGGTGATTCGATAATTCGCCAACCGGCGGGAAATCCGCGATGAACAGGGCCGGTTGATATACCGCGATACCAGACCATCGTTGGGTTTATCCTGCAGATGGGTCAAAATGGCATCCTCTGCAAGATTGAATGCTGCAGGATCATCCACATCGATCCAAAAGCGCTTGTTGATTTCGAATGCTTTTGCCTTTCCATCGGCAGCTAAAATCTTTACCGCTGCAGACAACGTGGTGTCACCGTCTGTCTTTGCGCCGCGCTCCAGCGCACTGAAAATAGTAGGGTCGCACCAAAAAATACCGGTGTCAAAACCATTAAAATCCGTCAATCCCTTACCGATGTCGATTATCTTACCGCCATTGGTTTTTACCCGTGTAACATCCTTCATATCGATAATGGAATTGCGGGTATTCCCATCCACGCAGAGAACGATTTCGCCGTCTGATAAAGGAAGCGCCATCAACTCACAGGCAATAGACGGATCAAAGAGATGGTCTGCCATCAACAGTAAAAAGGGCTCTTGCAAGTATGCCTTCGCCTTGAGCACCGAAAGGCCGTTTTCTTTTCCCCAATCCTCGTTAAAAATGGGGGTGATACATACCCCCAGGCGCTTGGCCAGGTCGGCCAGAAAGGAGCGAATAAGTCCCTCCCGGTAACCGATAACCACAAAGAAGTCGTCCGCTCCGGTCTCTATAGCAGTGCGGATAACCCGTTCGATCAAGGGTAATCCCAAAATGGGAATGAGGGGTTTGCAATCGCCTCGCTGCCGAAGCCGGCTTCCCTCCCCGGCGGCAATGATCAGGCATTTCATACCCATTTACTTAATCTCCGTTGCTATCAGTCAAATAGATATGGAGCACTTTCTGTGTCTATAATATTTTGACACTAAAGCGTAAAGCTTTGGTCTCTGTGTGGTTGCGCTACAGAAACAATGCCTACCCCGCTCTTTTCAATTTCTTAAGGCGCGATCCTCGTGAGACCATTCCAAAACGGGGGCTAAGTCACGCATGGAAGGTTCTGCTATTGCGGACATCATCTCAGGGTACCACATTGACAGAAGACACCTCTTTAATCTCCATTTAAGGTTTGCCCCCGTTTTGGAATGGTCTCCTTATCGAAATAACCAATCGAATTCCTCTTGATCAGATAGTATGCGAGGAAGCCTGGCGATTTTAATCAGATCATTTGATCTTTAACCATTTGCTTAATTCTTGCAGCCTTCGCTTCCAGACCATCGATGGTTATCGTGGCTGTGGCAATTTTGTTTGCAAATATAGCAGCATTCCATGGATTTCCAACAGTTTGGTGTAAACGGATCAAAAACGCGGCTGAAAATATATCTCCTGCTCCTGTTGGATTTACATTCTCGACAGGTTTGGTTGGTATATGTCGGGTATCATTGCCATAGAAAACGGTACAACCTTGGTTTCCTTGTGTTAAGACGAGCAAGTTAGACCACCGACGAAGATCTTCTAGAATCGCTGTATCGACAAGATCTTCTTCACTGAGGATAACTGCCGTCGCCAGTGGTAAAATTTCAGGTGCGGCAGACCAGTTACGAGCATACACACGGCCATTTTCATCCCAATTTCGCATCCACCCCTGGAGTGTTAATCCAACCAGACTATCGTTGAACTTGTGAATTATTTCTGGATCGACTTCGTTGGCAACGGGTCCTAAATGTACGATTCGGGCCGTCAACCAGTCTTCAGGCATATGCTCGGCCCGCAATCGTTTCGCTACACTGTGAATCGTCTGCTTCCGACCATTGGAGGTATAGACATTTTCAAATGTTGTTGTTTTGGCGGCGGCAACATGATGAATCTGCAGGCTGGGGAGCGCTTGTTCAAAGTTGTAATCTTTTTCAGCACTTGTCAAAACGGCCGTTTGACAGCCAAGTGTTTCGGCAGTTCGACCGGCATAAGCGACGGTGCCTCCGACCTTAATACCCTCCGGAGTTAGGTCTGAACAGATGTGACCAACAACCAGATAGTCAATTTGTTTCATATGGATTTCCTATATTAGGCC
>JAHEHB010000485.1 GCA_024644775.1 Deltaproteobacteria bacterium | reverse complement strand
TTTTCCGGAAGAAAACCAGAAAATCTAATCCGCTAACGCGGAAAATTTTGACAGTACCAGAAATGCTCACGTCTGTTTCACACCTTATGGTTTTGATTTTCAATGACGTGGCCCCGTTTCTTTCACTATTTCCGGTAACTATTTATTTTTCATTGACAAAATACAAACGGGCTATTAGAACATGCGGCGGTTCATACGTTTGCAGTTTGGATCGGGTTAAATTTTAAAGGAGGGATTCATCATGTATGTGCCGCGTTACATGTTTTTTACAAAAGGAGTTGGTGTAGACAAAGAAAAATTGGCGTCATTTGAGAATGCGCTTCGAAATTCAAGTATCGCCCACTTGAATGTCGTAACGGTCTCTTCCATCTACCCTCCGCACTGTCATATTATCGATATGGAAATGGGGCTTGAACGTTTAGAAGCGGGCGAAATCACTCATTGCGTCCTTGCAAAAGAACAGAGTAGAGAACCCGGCAGAAGAATCGTAGCAAGCATTGGTCTGGCAATCCCGGCAGAACATGGCAAATACGGTTATCTTTCAGAGCATCATGGATTTGGCCAAACGGAGATAGAAGCCGGGGAATACGCAGAAGACCTTGCAGCCTCCATGCTGGCAACAACCCTTGGCATCGAGTTTGATCCGGATAAGGATTACGACGAACGAAGAGATATTTACCGAATGTCCGGCAAGATCGTCAAATCCCAACATATCAGTCAGGCTTCTCTTGGGGCTGAAGGGAACCTTTGGACGACGGTGTTGGCGGCAGCCGTATTTGTAAAATAATGTCTCAACAACAGATCACCCATTTTGGCGGAGATGAGATTCCTGCCACCGAGTTTGACAACGCCGATATTGTTATATTACCGTTCTGCTATGAAAGTGCCGCTTCCTATGGGAGTGGCAGCGGAAACGGACCCTACCATATTCTGAACGCATCGATTCAACTGGAACGGATCGATGAAGAGACCCTTTTTGATTGGGGATCACTCAAGATCCACACGCTTCCCGCGCTCATCCCAAAAGGAAAACCCGAGAAAGCGGTGGTCCAAATGACGCAGACCGCCGAAAAGGTCCTCAAGCAGGAAAAATATCTTCTATCTTTAGGGGGAGATCACGCCGTCTCAATTGGACCGATTCAGGCTGCGTCGTGGATGTATCCCGGCTTGGGAGTGCTTCAGATCGACGCGCATCTCGATCTAAGAGACGAGTGGAGTGGAAGTCCCTATAATCACGCCTGTGTAATGCGAAGAATATCAGACACGACCGATAGCTCAATCATTCAAGTTGGGATACGTGCTTTTTCCAAGGAAGAGTATGACTTGATCCAAGATAAGACATTTAAAACCCTTTTTGCACACGACATCGATCCCTTGGATCACTCCTGGATAGATCGTGTTGTGAAGGCGTTGCCGAAAAAAGTATATATCACCATCGATTTGGACGGATTGGATCCTTCGGTTGTACCTGGAACGGGCACGCCGGAACCCGGCGGTCTGTCTTACGGGCAACTGGTAAATTTGATAAAAAGGGTTGGGCAAGAGCGAACGGTGGTTGCCGCTGATATCACAGAGCTTACCAAAATCGAGGGCTTTCAGGTCTCTGAGTACACGGCTGCGAAGATCGCGGCAAAGATTTTTGTCCATTGTTTCAACAAGCCGCTTGTGGATTAGAAACGCACCGATTAGCCAAATGAGGGAAGCTATGAGGCTTGGGAGGCAATGAGGCCTCAATCCCTCCTGCGCCGGACACAGGGGACAGAGGACAGAGGACAGAGGACAGAAAACAGAGGGCAGAAGACAGCCATAGATGAATTTAATTCTCTTGAGATTAACTCGCGATGAACCGAGGCAAAAACGTGATTATTCCGGGGAACAATACGAGCAGCAGGATGACTAAAATGATGGGAACCAAAAAGGGGAGAATTGCTTTTACCACGTATTCGAAGCTGCGATTGGTAATGCCCACCAATACATAGATCACATTGCCGAAGGGTGGTGTGATTACCCCTACCGACAGTGAAATCACCATCAGTACACCGAAAAACAGGGGATCCACTCCCAACAGTTTGATCATGGGAACCATCACCGGGGTGAAAATCAGCACCGATTCGATTACCGACATAAAGCAACCGACGATGAGGAAAAAGAACGTGATAATAATCATCAAAACAGTGGTGTTTGTCGACAGCTGCATGACCAGATCAGCTAGGGTGTGTGGAATCTGAAGCCGTACCATTAGCCACCCATATAGAACGGCAATGGAGATAATAAAGAGGATGATGGCCGTAAACTCGATGGTGTTGTAAAAGACCTGGATGAGGTCTTTGTAAGTGATATCTTTATATATCCAAAGCACCAAAATGATGGCGTAGGTACTCGCCACAACACCGGCTTCGGTGGGGGTAAAGAGGCCTGTCCAGATACCGCCCACGATAATAATCGGAGTCATAAGAGAAAGGAATGCCTGCTTTGACAACTGAAACACCTCTTTGATCGGTGGTCTCTTATGGATCGGCATCGGTTTGCGGAAAGACAACATGTAAGTCATCATCATCAGACTGCCCCCTAAGAACACGCCGGGAACAATGCCGCCGATAAAAAGCGCTCCCACACTGACATCCCCCAGCCATCCATAAATGACCATGGCCACACTGGGCGGAATGATAGGCCCGATCACCGAAGAGGCACCGGTTATGCCGATGCTGTAGGAAAGCGGATAGCCCTGCTCTTTCATGGCCTTGATTTCAAGCGCTCCCAGTCCGGCGGCATCAGCCACGGCGGTACCGGACATCCCCGCGAATATCATGCTGGCAACCACATTGACATGGCCGAGGCCCCCCCGAAAATGCCCCACCAGAGCGTTGGCGAAGGAAAAAATCCGAATCGTCACACTTCCCCGGTTCATCACGTTTGCGGCCAGGATGAAAAAGGGGATGGCAAGCAACGGGAAACTGTTGATCCCGTGCATCATTTTTAAGGGAAAAAGCGACAATGGTATACTGAAAAGATCGTTTTCAGCCCACAATACCGCCATACAGGTAAGGCCAATGGAGATGCTCACCGGCACCCCGATGATAAAAAAGATGAGCAGCAGCCCGATGAAAAAGACAAGCATTCCCACGGATCACTTCCCCTCTTCCCGAAACCCGATCATCTGTCGAATCGTAACCATCATCGTGTTGATATGAAAGATAATCATTCCGCTTAAACCCAGAAAAAGACCCAAATAAAAGTAGCTGATGCTGATCTCAAGTGCCGTCGTTTTCGTCGGATAATTAATTTTCATAATATATATCGTACCGAACCATACCGAAACGAGGAAAATAGCCGTAAGAACATCAACAAAAGTTTGTAGGGATAATTTGACGCGTCCGGTGAGCCGGCTCACCAAAACGTGAATAATGATATGCGCCCCCCGGAACCAGGCGGAAGCAGACCCTAAAAAAACACTCCAGACACAAAAAAGCCGGGAGGCCTCCTCCGCCCAGGTAGTCGGCATATGGATCACATTTCGACTGAACACCTCGATCAGGATGCATCCCATCATGGAACAAAAACTGATCAAGGCACCCCAGTCGTAAAAACGAACGATATATTTCAGTTTGGAATGGGTGTTCATTTGGATAGAAATCAATCGTATTTAATCTAAATTCAGGGTTTCAGATTTTAGAAATAGCAAGTTCAATTTCCCCCCCCTCCCTCAGTCCCTCCCGCAAGGGGAGGGAAGCTATAAGGCTGGGAGGCCCTGAGGCCTGGATCACTCCCCGTTGAGGACAGAGGACAGCAATAGATAAATTTTCGATTTTCGATTTTCGATTGTCTGGTTTTAAACCGCAGAATGTAGAAGTAAACACGTC
>JAHEHB010000484.1 GCA_024644775.1 Deltaproteobacteria bacterium | reverse complement strand
TCCTCAGGCGGCTCAACTACCGCCGATTGAAGTCTTCTTAAAAGTCAATCGAGATCTTCGAAAGTCAAATTATAAAAAAATTATAGGGCTTGTGAAAGACACGGATTTAGAGGTGTATTGGGATGGTGTCTTTCTCAGATTGCCAAATTCTGCTCGCCGAGCCAGTTTTGCGGATCATCGGGATTACCACTATGACAAACGCGTCATTGACCATCAGGTTCATTTGGGCATCGATTTGGCGTCTATAGCGGGTTCGCAAGTGCCTGCCGCCAACAAGGGTAGAATAATTTTTGCCGATACATTAGGTATTTATGGTAATACCGTTATCATAGATCATGGGTTTGGTCTCTTTAGCATGTATTCCCATCTAAGTGACACCACCGTTGAAAAAGATGCGATCGTATCAAAAGGAGATCCGATCGGATTCACGGGGAGTACCGGTCTGGCGGGTGGCGACCATCTTCATTTTAGTATGCTGATCCATCATACCTTTGTAAATCCAATCGAATGGTGGGATGCATCCTGGATCGAAAACAATGTGTCGTCAAAAATAAGAGATTCGGAAACAAACAGCGAATAGGATCGGTGATTTTGTGAACGCAAACCATTTGGGATAAAACGGGTATGAAAAGACATAAAATTAACAAAACCTATCAACAAATCAATGAAAAGATAAAATCCGGCGATGTGGTGGTTGTGACGGCTGAAGAAATGATCTCTATTGTGAAGGATGAAGGCCCGGTAGAAGCCGCTCGACAAGTTGATGTGGTGACAACAGGGACCTTTGCTCCCATGTGTTCATCCGGGAGTTTTATCAACATCGGTCATTCGACGCCAACCATAAAGACGTCGAAAGTTTGGCTGAACAATGTTCCAGCGTATGCCGGATTGGCAGCAGTCGACTGTTATATCGGCGCCACCGAACCCTGCGAAGACGATCCCTTAAATAAAGTCTATCCTGGAGAATTTAACTATGGCGGTGGTCATGTTATTCAGGATTTGCTGGACGGCAGACAGATTCATTTGAAAGCGACCGCTTACGGTACATCTTGTTATCCAAATCGAATGATTGAAAAAGAAGTCACCTTACGAACACTTCCGCAAGCAACGTTGTGTAATCCGCGAAATGGGTATCAGAATTACAATTGCGCGGTAAATTTAACCGGCCAAACCATTTATACCTACATGGGAGTGCTAAAACCAAAAGCCGGTAATGCCAATTACTGTTCAGCAGGTCAACTCAGTCCGCTACAAAACGATCCCTACTATGAAACCATTGGGTTGGGTACACGGATTTTTCTCGGGGGGGCTCAAGGCTATGTTACGTGGCACGGTACCCAGCACAAACCCGGTGTTAAAAGAACCAAACAGGGGGTACCGTTAACACCGGCGGGAACACTATGGGTGATGGGGGATCTCAAGAAGATGAAATCGGCATGGTTAAAGGGAGTGAGTCTTCAAGGGTATGGATGTTCGCTTGCTGTTGGATTGGGTATTCCCATTCCGATATTAAACGAGAAAATTGCACGGCACACGGCCGTATCCGATGCGCAGATATTCACCCAAATCATTGATTATGGAAATGATTATCCGAGTGGTATTTCAAAAAGCCTGGGTCAGGTCAGCTACGCGGAATTAAAAAGTGGAAACATCACACTCAATGGAGAGAGCGTACCGACGGTACCACTTTCCAGTTTGGTCAAAGCTCGCGAAATTGCCGAAATATTAAAAAGTTGGATATTAAAAGGAACTTTTTTGCTGGGTGAACCACAGTGTTTGCTACCGTCTCGTTAGATGAACCGTATCCTTAATGCCAGACACCATCAGAACTTTCATAGCAGTTGAGCTCCCCAAGCCGATTCTTTCTTCTGTTTGCAGCGTGCAGGACCGTCTCAGATCGTTCGGTTTTCATATCAGATGGATTCCATCGACAAATATCCATCTCACATTGAAATTTTTAGGAAATATCCATACTGCGGATGTTGAAAAAATAGGAAATACCATTGCTGGATCGGTAACGGATGTAACGCCATTGAGTTTATTTGTCGAAGGAGTGGGGGTGTTTCCGAACATACGTCGGCCCCGTGTGCTGTGGGTTGGCATTGCGGGCCAAATAGACGCGTTGAAGCGGTTGCAAAAAAGGTTAGAGGAGCAACTTTCTTACTTGGGTTATCCAAAGGAAAGAAGGCCTTATCGGGGACATCTCACACTCGGTCGGGTCAAGGGGAAAATTGATTCCGAAAAACTTCAATTCGCCATGGACACCTGTAAAGGTTTTCGATCGAATTCCTTTGCTGCGAGGGAGGTGTGTCTGATTAAAAGCCAATTAAAATCAACCGGTTCGCAGTATTCTCGATTACTGGCAATTGCCATGCGCGGATGAACATGTATCTTGTTGCATATCATGAATTCGATTACAAATCCGGGCATATTCAACTAGACATCATCAAATTGTAACATAGGAGGCAGCATGGCGATATCACCTGACAAAGAAAAGGCGGTTGAGACTGCGATGACACAGATTGAGCGTCAGTTTGGAAAAGGATCTATCATGAAACTGGGGGCTCGTCCTGTCATAAACGTCCCTGTGATCCCGACAGGCTCGCTTGCATTGGACAAGGCGCTGGGTCTGGGTGGAATTCCCAGGGGGCGGGTGATCGAAATTTACGGTCCGGAATCGTCCGGTAAAACGACGCTTGCACTTCACGCAGTAGCAGAAACCCAAAAACAGGGGGGGATTGCCGCATTTGTAGATGCCGAGCATGCACTGGATACAGTTTACGCCAAACAACTCGGGGTCAACTGTGAGGATCTTCTCGTGTCTCAACCCGATACCGGAGAACAAGCGCTTGAGATCACGGATATGCTGGTTCGAAGCGGGGCGATCGACATCATCGTAATTGATTCGGTGGCTGCACTTGTACCCAGAGCAGAAATCGAAGGCGAAATGGGAGATGCCCATATGGGACTCCAGGCGCGACTCATGTCACAGGCGTTAAGAAAATTAACAGGTACCATCGGTAAAACAATGACGTGCCTGATATTCATAAATCAGATTCGTATGAAAATCGGGATCGTTTTTGGAAACCCGGAGACGACGACCGGCGGAAACGCCTTGAAATTCTACGCGTCCCTTAGACTCGATATTCGGCGAACCGGAGCGATTAAGGACGCTCAAGAGGTTGTTGGAAACCGAACCAAGGTACGGGTTGTCAAAAATAAAATGGCCCCCCCATTTAAGGAGGCAGAATTTGATATTATGTACGGTGAAGGGATATCCCGCTTCGGAGATTTGTTGGACATGGGGGTAGACGCCGGCATCGTTGAGAAAAGCGGCGCCTGGTATTCGTATAAGGGAGAACGAATCGGTCAAGGCCGTGAAAATGTAAAGAAGTTTTTGAAGGAAAATACTGAGATCTCGCAAACGATCTATGCAAATGTAAAAGAATCGCTCGGCTTTGCCGATAAAGAGACTGAGAGTGCGGAAGCAGAGGGAAAGTAAGGAGGATTGTTGAGATATTTATGATAGGAAATGAAGTCAGAAGCATTTTTCTTGATTATTTTAAAAAGCACCACCATCAGGTAGTAAGAAGTTCTTCGCTGGTACCCCACGACGATCCAACGCTGTTATTTACCAATGCGGGGATGGTCCAGTTCAAACGCATATTTCTCGGCGAAGAGAAACGGAGTTATGTCCGGGCGACAACGTCTCAGAAATGTGTCCGGGCCGGTGGCAAACACAACGATCTTGAAAACGTGGGCTATACGGCAAGGCATCATACGTTTTTTGAAATGTTGGGTAACTTTTCCTTCGGGGATTATTTTAAAGAGAACGCCATTGAATTTGCCTGGGACTTGCTA